>NZ_JAAFAN010000039.1:0-42485 GCF_010287905.1 Cellulosimicrobium composti | reverse complement strand
GTGGAGCGGGTCGTGATCACGCGCGAGGTCGTGCTGGACAACGTCAACCCCACGATCGTGCCCCGCACCGGCACCCGTACCGCCCGCACCCGCACCCCCCGCGAGAAGTCCGCCTGACCCGCCCGCCCCGAGCGGGCCGGTGCGCCGAGCAGGCGGTCCTGGCTCGTCACGCGACGCGGACGGACCAGGAGCACCTGCTCGGCAGGGGACGCGACCCCGCGTCAGGCGTCGGCGCGGACCGTCGAGCCGTAGAGGGCGTCGATCGTGCCCGCGAAGTCCTGGATCACGAGCCCGCGCTTCACCTTGAGCGACGGCGTGAGGTAGCCGTTCTGCTCGGTGAAGTCCGTCGTGAGCACCGTGATCTTGCGGATCGACTCGGCGCGCGACACCGCCTCGTTGGCGTGCGCGACCGCGCGGTCGAGCGCGGCGAGCACCTGGCCGTCCTGCGCGGCGGCCTCGACGTCCATCTCCGGCAGCCCGTGCGTCGAGAGCCAGCCGGGCAGCATCTCCGCGTCGAGCGTGACGAGCGCGCCGATGAACGGGCGCTGGTCGCCCACCACGACGACCTGGCTCACGAGCGGGTGCGCGCGCAGCCGGTCCTCGAGCACGGCCGGCGCGACGTTCTTGCCGCCCGCGGTGACGATGATCTCCTTCTTGCGCCCGGTGATCCGCAGGTAGCCGTCGTCGTCGAACGCGCCGAGGTCGCCCGTGCGGAACCAGCCGTCCTGCAGTGCCTCGGCGGTGAGGTCGGGCCGGTTGCGGTAGCCGCGGAACACGTGGTCGCCCTTGACGAGCAGCTCGCCGTCGTCGTCGACGCGCAGCGCCGTGCCGGGGAACGCCGGGCCGACCGTGCCGATCTTGGTGAGGCCGGGCAGGTTCACGGCCGTCGGCGCGGTCGTCTCGGTGAGGCCGTAGCCCTCGAGGATGCGCAGGCCGACGCCGCGGTAGAAGTGGCCGAGCCGCTCGCCGAGCGGCGCGCCGCCGGAGATCGAGTACGTGAGCCGCCCGCCCATCGCGGCGCGCAGCGTCGAGTACACGAGCCGGTCCGCGACGGCGTGCTGGGCGCGCAGGCCCGCCGAGGGGCCGCGCTCGGTGTCGAGCGCGCGCGACCACGTGATCGCCACCTTGGCCGCCCAGTGGAAGATCCGGCGCTTGAGCCCGGAGCCCGTCTTCTGCTCGGCCGTGTTGTAGACCTTCTCGAACACGCGCGGCACGGCGAGCAGGAACGTCGGACGGAACGTGCCGAGGTCCGCGACGAGGTTCTTCGTGTCCCAGCTGTGCGCGAGGACGGCGTTCGACGCGACGACGACGACCTGGATGAACCGCGCGAAGACGTGCGCGAGCGGGAGGAACAGCAGCGTGCGCGCGCCGTCGGCGTCGAGGATCTCCGCGAGACCGGCGCGGCCGTTGAGCGCGAGGTGGACGAAGTTGCGGTGCGTGAGCTCGACGCCCTTGGGGCGGCCCGTCGACCCGGACGTGTAGATGATCGTCGCGAGGTCGTCCACCCGCTGCGCCGCACGGCGCCGGTCGATCTCCTCGGCGGGGACGCTGGCTCCGGCGGCGCGCAGCGCGTCGACGGCGCCGTCCTCGATGACGAGCACGTCGCCGAGCTCGGGCAGACGGTCGCGCACGGACGCGACGGCGTCGGCGTGGGCGGCCGTCTCGACGACGGCGAGGCGGACGGACGCGTCCGAGCAGATCCACTCGACCTGGTCCGGCGACGACGTCTCGTAGACGGGGACGGGCACGGCGCCCACGGCCCACGCGGCGAAGTCGAGGAGCGTCCACTCGTAGCGCGTGCGCGACATGATCGCGACGTGGTCCCCGGCCTCGACACCGCGTGCGACGAGGCCGCGCGCGACCGCGACCACGTCGTCCTCGAACTGCCGCGCGGTGAGCGGCACCCACGACCCGCCCGTGGCGTCCCGCCGCTCGACGAGCGTCGCGCCGGGGTCGCGCGCGACGCGGTCGGTGAGCAGGGTGCTGATGGTCGCCGTGGGGGAGACCTCGACGAGGCTCGGCGACACGTGTTCCGTCATGGGACTCTCCGCTGAGTGGACGGCAGGTAGGGACGGCGTGACACTTTACTCCGTACTCCGAGTATCGCGTTCCTCGCCGACCGTCCCCCGCGCCTAGGATCGGTGGGTGACGAACCAGCCGCCCGCCGTCCCCGCCGAGATCCTCACGCTGCGCGACAGCATCGACAACATCGACGCGGCGCTCATGCACCTGCTCGCCGAGCGCTTCAAGTTCACGCGCCGCGTCGGCGAGCTCAAGGCGCAGGGCGGCCTGCCGCCGGCCGACCCGGAGCGCGACCGCCAGCAGATCGCCCGCCTCACGGGCATCGCCGAGGCCGCCGGCCTCGACCCCGAGTTCGCCGAGCAGTTCCGCGCGTTCATCGTCCGCGAGGTCATCCGCCACCACGAGCGCATCGCCGCGGAGCACGCCGCCACGGGCGAGGGCGCGCCCGTGCTCGACACCTACTCCTGACGCCCCCAGCCTCGCCCGCGGGGTCGACCCGTGCCCCTGGCCCCGCGCCCGCCGCGGGTGCCCGACGCGCGGTGGCGACGGGCGTCGATGTGACGGACCCTGGAGAGGACCCAGGGCGGGCCCGGCGCCGGTGCGACCGGCGCGCCGTGCGGCCCGCTCACGCCGACGGACGTCATGAGGTGTTCGCATGAAGATCGATTGGCTCAAGCCCCTCCTCGGCCACCCGGGCCCCTTCGCGACGGTGTACATCGACGCGACGCGCGCCAACGAGGCCGGGGACCGCGAGGTCGAGAACCGCTGGAAGGGCGTGCGGCGCCAGCTGCGCCAGGACGGCGCGCCCGACGCCGTCCTCGACGACCTCGAGGAGGTGGTGCTGCGGCCGACGCGGGTCGGGGGCACCCACGGGCGCGTGCTGATCGCCGACGAGACGGGCGTGCTCGTCGACCGGGTCGTCAAGGACCCTCCGGCGCTCACCAAGGGCTCCTGGGGCCCGGTGCCCGCGCTGCTGCAGGCCGCGCGGGCCGCGGACGAGTCGGTCGACTACGTGCGGGTCGTCGTGGACCGTCAGGGCGCGGACATCACGTGGTCCGTCGCGGGCGGCCACGTGCCGTACGGCGAGCCGGAGACGGTCGAGGGCGGCCACGACGTGATCAACAAGGTCCGGACGGGCGGGCTCTCGCACAAGCGGATCGAGTCCCGCGCGGAGGACTCGTGGGAGCGCAACGCCGAGGCCGTCGCCGCGGAGATCGAGCGCCAGGCCGCGGAGTACCGGCCCGAGCTCGTCATCCTCACGGGCGACGTGCGCGCGGTCCCGCTCGTGCGCGGCGCGCTCGGCCGGTCGGTCGCGGAGCTCGTGGTCGAGGTCCCGGGCGGGGGCCGCGGACCCGGCATCAACGAGGCGGCGTTCGAGGCGAACGTCGCCGACGCGCTCGACAGCTACCGCGAGCGGCGGCGCGAGAAGGTGCTCGCCGAGTTCCGCCAGGAGCAGGGCCGGGAGTCCGGCGCCGTGACGTCGGTCGAGGACACCGTCGCCGTGCTCGCACGCGGCCAGGTCAAGGAGCTCGTCCTCGCGGACGAGTACGGGCAGGGCGCGACGCTCGACGGGCGCGAGCTGTGGATCGGGCCGAGCCCCATGCACATCGCCGCCTCGAAGGAGGAGATCGAGGCGCTCGGCGTCACCGAAGGCCTCGAGAAGCTCCCCGCGACGGTCGCGCTCGTGCGCGCCGCCATCGGTCAGGACGCGGGCCTGACGTTCGCGCCCGAGGGGAGCGTCGAGCTCATCGAGGGCGTCGGCGCGACCCTGCGCTGGGCCGACGAGGGCACGCCGCGCGAGGTCGCGGCGACGATGTCCGGCGACGACTCGCGCCTGCGCGGCGAGATCATCTGACGGACCCCGCACGCGACGACGCCCTCCCGCGGCCGCAGCCGGGAGGGCGTCGTCGCACGCGCGGGCTCAGCCCTTCTTGCGGGCCTCGGGCTCGCCGAGCTCGGACGAGACGACGACGATCCCGCCCTGGACCGCGGGGTCGCCCTGACCCTCGGCGGCCGCGACGAGGTCGAGCGTGCCCGTCACGCGCCCGCCGTTGCGGACGTCGACGACCGACGCCTCGACGCCCGCGAGCGACGCGGCGGGGACGGCGACCTGTGCCGCGAGGATCGGCGTGCGCATCGACACCTTCGCCTCGGACTTGATCTTGCGCAGCGCGGCGAGCGCGTGCCCGGCGGCGGTGAGCACGGCCGGGTCGGCGTCGCGGGCGGCCGAGCGCGCGGTGTCGGGCGTGGGCCACGGCGCGCGGTGGATCGAGCCCTCCGACGCGCGCCACCACGACCACACCTCCTCCGTCGCGAACGGCACGAACGGCGCGAAGAGGCGCAGCAGCGTGTCGAGCGCGATCGCGAGCGCGACGCGCGCCGACCGGGTCTCGGGCGACACGTCGGAGGCCGAGGCGCCCGCACCGTAGGCACGGTCCTTGACGAGCTCGAGGTAGTCGTCGCAGAACGTCCAGAAGAACGTCTCCGTGACCTCGAGCGCGCGCGTGTGGTCGTACGCCTCGAACGCCTCGGTCGCCTTCTCGACGACCGACGCGAGGCCCGCGAGCATCGCGCGGTCGAGCGTCTCGGTGACGAGCGCCGGGTCGAGGACGATCTCGCCCGTCCCGGTCTCGGGGTCGACGCCGAACGACAGCGCGAACTTCGACGCGTTGAGGATCTTGATCGCGAGACGACGGCCGATCTTCATCTGGCCGACCTCGAACGCCGCGTCGGTGCCGAGGCGCGCGGACGCCGCCCAGTACCGGACCGCGTCCGAGCCGTGCTCCTCGAGCAGGCCCATCGGCGTCACGACGTTGCCCTTCGACTTCGACATCTTCTTGCGGTCGGGGTCGAGGATCCAGCCCGAGATCGCGGCGTTCGTCCACGGCAGCGAGCCGAACTCGAGGTGCGAGCGCACGACGGTCGAGAACAGCCACGTGCGGATGATGTCCTGGCCCTGCGGGCGCAGGTCCATGGGGAACACGCGCTCGAACAGGTCGGGGTCGACCTCCCATCCGCCCGCGATCTGCGGCGTGAGCGACGACGTCGCCCACGTGTCCATGATGTCGTTCTCGCCGACGAAGCCGCCCGGGACGCCGCGCTGGTCCTCCGTGTACCCGGCGGGCACGTCGGTCGACGGGTCGACCGGCAGGACGTCCTCGGACGGGACGATCGGGTGGTCGTGGTCGACCTCGCCCGACTCCAGGACCGGGTACCACAGGGGGATCGCGACGCCGAAGAACCGCTGGCGCGAGATGAGCCAGTCGCCGTTGAGGCCGCCGACCCAGTTCTCGTAGCGCACGCGCATGAAGTCGGGGTGGAACGCGAGCTCGGTGCCGCGCGCGAGCAGCTCGCCGCGCAGGTCGCGCGCGGTGCCGTCCTCGGTGGTCCAGTCGCGGCCGCCGTTGCGGATGTACCACTGGCGCGACGTGACGATCTCGAGCGGCTTGTCGCCCTTCTCGAAGAAGTTCGCCTTGCGCTGGGTCGGCACGGGCTCACCGTCGAGATCGCCCGCGTCGCGCAGCGCGTCGACGACGGCCTGGCGGGCCGAGAACGTCGTCTTGCCCGCGATCTCCGCGAACACGCCCTGGCCCGCGTGCGACGTGATCCAGTCCGGCGTCTCGCGCGTGATGCGGCCGTCGCGCGTGATGATCGAGCGCGTCGGGAGCCGGAGCTCGCGCCACCACTGCACGTCGGTCAGGTCGCCGAACGTGCAGCACATCGCGATGCCGGCGCCCTTGTCGCGCTCCGCCGCGGGGTGCGCGAGCACGGGCAGCTCGACGTCGAACAGGGGGGAGCGGACCGTGGTGCCGAACAGGTGCTGGTAGCGCTCGTCGTCCGGGTGCGCGACGAGCGCGACGCACGCCGCGAGCAGCTCGGGGCGCGTGGTCTCGATGTGGACCGGGGCGCCGTCGTCGGGCGTGCCCGGCGCGACGCGGTGGAACGCGACCTTGTGGAAGTGGCCCGGGTAGTCGCGCGCCTCGAGCTCGGCCTGCGCGACCGCCGTCTGGAACGTCACGTCCCACAGCCCCGGCGCCTCCGCCTGGTACGCCTCGCCGCGCGCGAGGTTGCGCAGGAACGCGCGCTGCGCGGCCGTGCGGGAGCGGGCGTCGATCGTCTGGTAGTGCTGCGCCCAGTCGACCGAGAGCCCGAGCCGGCGCCACAGCGCCTCGAACTGCTTCTCGTCCTCGGCCGTGAGGCGCTCGCAGAGCTCGATGAAGTTGCGGCGGCTCACGGGCACCTGGTCCGCGGCCTTGACGGACTTGCCCTCGCCGCCCTCGTGCGGGGGCTCGAAGCCCTCGACGTAGGGCAGGCTCGGGTCGCACCGCACGCCGTAGTAGTTCTGCACGCGACGCTCGGTGGGCAGCCCGTTGTCGTCCCACCCCATGGGGTAGAAGACCTCGAGGCCACGCATGCGGCGGTAGCGCGCGACGACGTCGGTGTGCGTGTAGGAGAACACGTGCCCCACGTGCAGGGAGCCCGAGACGGTGGGCGGCGGCGTGTCGATCGAGAAGACCTGCTCGCGGGTCTTCGTGCGGTCGAACGCGTACGTGCCCTGCTCGGCCCAGCGCGCGTCGTACGTCTCCTCGAGTCCGTCGAGGCTCACGCGGTCGGGTACTCCCGCGACCACCGCGCGGACGACGTCGCCGGCTACGGGGCCGGCGGGGGAGGTCGTGGCTGCAGCGGGTTCGGCCGCGCCCTGCGGCGCGTTCGTCGGGAAGTCGCTCATGGTCCCCCATCTTCCCAGATCCGCGGGGCCCGGCGGTCCGTCGCCCACGGCCCGGACGACGGGCGCGCGGCCGGCACCTCGGGTGCCGACCGCGCGCCCGGCGCGGCTACTGCGGGGGCGTCGCGCAGCGCAGGGTGGGGGCGAGCCAGTCGGCGTGGTCCCACGCGTCCCCGTCCCCGGCGTCCGAGACGTGGAGCGTGACGACGTCGACCCCCGTCACGTCGACGTCGACGTCGACCGCCGGGTCGGCGCGGCGCAGGGTCGGGCTCGTCCACAGGGTCGCGCCGTCGCCGCGCACGGAGAGCACGACGCTGGCCGCGGCCTGCGCCTCCGCGTCCACGCCCGCCTGCGCGGTCAGGCGCGAGCACGCGCCGTCGACGCGCACCTCGACGACGCTCGTCGCGTGCACGCCGAGTCCCACCGGGCTCGTCGCGGTGCCCACGGTGAGCGGCCCGCCGTCGCCCGCGGCGAGCTCGCCGTTGCTCACGTCCCGCTCGAGCGGGCCCCAGCCGTTGTCCGCGCGCTGGAGGTCGAGCGAGGAGACGCCGTACCGGTCCTGCGCGGCGAACAGGACGTGCAGCGTGTCCGCCGAGAACAGCGCCGTGCCGGCGTTGGCGCTCGTCACGAGGCCCGACCACAGCTGGTTCGTCCCGGTGGTGCGCCCGTAGAGACCCGGCGTGCCCTGCGCGCGGTAGAGGTCGAGGTACTGGCCGGACCGGGCGACGCTCGCGAGGTGGCCGTCCGCCTCGTACCGCCACGCCTGGAAGGACGCGTCCGGGTCGCACGCGAAGAGCGTGGCCGGGGTCGCGGCCCCCAGGCACAGGTCGGGCCGCGCGCCGTTGTGGATCGCGCCGCGCGCGTCGAGGAACCACGTCTGCGTGGCGCTGCCGTCGCACCCGCCCGCGGGCGCCACGACCGCGCGCGGCGCGGTCCCCGAGAGGTCGGCGGCGAGGCAGCGCCCGCCGTCGACGGTCACCGGCGCCGGGTCGGGCAGGAGCGCGGACGCCGACTCGACGAGCCCCGTGGCGCGCAGCAGGTCCGCGAGCCCGTCCTTGGCGTCCGCGTCCCCGCCGAGCAGCTCGGCGCGGTGGGCGGCGACGTACGCGTCGACGTCGGCGGCGTCGGCACGCAGCGCGAGCGCCGCGTCCGCGACGGTCCGCGCGGCCGGGCTCAGCGCGGCGAGGTCGTCGGACCACGTCTCGAGCAGCACCTGCGTGTGCGCGTCGAGCACGGGGTGCGCCGTCCCCGCGAGCGCGGACAGCGCCGCGTCGAGCTCGGGGAGCTCCACGGCGCGCAGCGCGTCGTACCCGTCCTCCTGCCCGACGACCACGGCCGGCTCGAGCGGCGGCAGGTCGGTGGGGATCGTCGTCGTCGAGCCGAGCTGCGTCGTCGTGCCGTTCGCCCGGCACAGGAGCCGGGCCTGCGAGGGCCGCTCCGACTCGGCGAGGTTGACGTTGACCTGCTTGACGCCGTCCGACGCGTCGAGCGCGACGTTCTCCACGCGACCCCCGACGTACGTCACCTCGGCCCAGCACTGGCGTGCGGCGCCGATGCTCGTCGTGTCCGGCGCAGGGAGGGTGAAGACGTTCCCGTAGTTCGAGCGGAACGCGGGGTACAGGACGGTCTGCGCGGGGTTCGCGGGGTTGTAGCCGCCGAGCAGGGTGACCACCGGGACGCCGACCGCGCGGGGCTTCGCCGCCGAGAACGCCGCGTCGCGCGCCTTCGCGTCGACCCACGACCCCGTCGCGGGGTCCCAGTCGCGGTAGCCGCTCGGGTACGACGCGTCGGGCACGACCGTGCGCAGGGACTGCTGGATGCGCACGGCGCTGTACCCCGTGTGGTGCGTGTACCGCGAGAGGTCGCTCGTGGCGCTGCCGCCGGACATCGCGTCGCGCTGGTAGTTGTACAGGCCCGCGAAGCTCTGCTGGAACATCGTGCCCGCGACGTCGACGCCCTCGGGCGTGAACGCCCGGTCGTTCCAGAGGTTCGAGCGCATGCGGTCGCGGTAGGCGATGTAGCCCCACCCGCTCTCGCTGTGGTGCGTCGCGTTGACGACGCGCGCGTCGCCGGTCCTCGAGTCGTCCACGCCGGGGTAGTGGCCGAGCCCGTAGGAGTGCCCGATCTCGTGGCTCCACTCGTTGCCCACCGAGTCGTAGAGCGTCGCCATGCCGTTGCCGCCGCTCAGGCCGTGGACCACGCGGCCGTTCGTGTACGCCCCGGCGGAGTGGTGGTAGACGCGCTGGTTGAACGTGCCGGGCTGCACCTGGTTCATGGGTGCGCTGGGGATGCCGAAGTTGGCGAGGTTCACGCCGGTCGAGAACTGGGCCTTGCCGACGTTCTCGCGCAGGTCGCCCGAGTACACGTCGCCGGTCGTGGCGCTCGTCCCGGGCGACGCGTAGACGGCCCCGGACGCGACGACGACGCGGTCGAGCCGCACGGGCTCGTAGCGCGCGACGACGAGGCGCGAGACGGGGACCGTCTGGAAGTAGTCGGCGGCCGCGCGCGCCGTGTCGTTGAGCATGACGTGCCCGTCGCCCGTCGGGGGGTCGGTGAGCATGCCGAGCTCGGTGCCGTTCACGACGAGCTCGGTGGGCGCCGCGACCTCGATCGCCGACGCGGCGAGGGTGCCGGTGCGCCCGGCGCCGTCGGTGAGCTCCAGGGAGAGGCCGGGCACGACGACGTCCCACGGGAGCTCGACGCTCCACGCGCGCGTGCTGTAGACGACGTCGGGCCTCCCCTGGGAGTCGGCGACGTCGTCGCGCGGGATCGCGGACGGCGGCGCGAGCGGGAGCGTGGCGCGCACCTGCCCGCCGACGCGCACCGTGACCGAGAGCGACGTCACCGCCGACGTCGGGGTGAGCAGGAGCAGCGCGGTGCGCTCGGCGACGAGCGTCGGCATGTCGCGCGCGGTGTTGCCGGCGGGGTCGATCGTGTGGCTCTGCGCGAGCTCGACCATGCCGCCGAGCCCGCCGGTGAGGTCGTTGCGCACGGGGCGCGCCGAGCCGTCCGCGCGGACGTCGTGGAAGCCGAGCGGCCCGACGGCGGTCGGCCCCGCGTCCGGTCCGGCGGCGGCCGCGGTGGGGGCGCCGGGCGCGGGCCCGCCCGGCGTGGCGGCGGCGCCGGTCGCCAGGGCGAGCGTGGCGGCGAGCGTCGCCGCGGTGAGGGTGGGCAGGAGACGGTGGCGCGTTCTGGCAGGGCTGCGACTCACGATGGGTCCTCTCGCCGGCAGGCCGGACGTCGATGTCCGTTCGGGGGGCGTGCCGGCGCCCGGTGGAAGAAGTTGCGCGAAACCACCGTAGAACGGTCATGTTCCTGCTGTCTACCCTCGGGTGTCGCGGGTCATGGCCCGGCCCGCCCGGGCGGGCATAGGCTCGTCGCCATGTCCTCATCCCTCACCGTCGGCTACGCCGCGATGCTCGAGCAGTTCCACCCGACCGAGGCCGTCGAGCTCTCCGCCTTCGCGGAGGAGCACGGGTTCTCCGGGACGATGGCCGCCGACCACTTCCAGCCGTGGGTCCCCGCGCAGGGCCAGTCGTCGTTCGTGTGGAACGTGCTCACCGCCCTCGGCGAGCGCACGCGCGGCGACCTCGGGCCGGGGGTCACCGCGCCGACGTTCCGCTGGCACCCCGCGATGGTCGCCCAGGCGTCCGCGACGCTCGCCGCGATGTACCCGGGCCGGCACTGGCTCGGGCTCGGCTCCGGCGAGGCGCTCAACGAGCACGTCGTCGCGGGCTACTGGCCCGAGGCGCCCGAGCGCATCAACCGCATGTTCGAGGCGATCGACGTCATCAAGAAGCTCTTCCAGTCCGGGCTCGACAACAAGGACGTCAAGCACTCCGGGCAGTTCTACAAGATGGAGTCCACGCGCCTGTGGACCATGCCCGAGGTCCCGCCCGAGATCCTCGTCGCGACCGCGGGCCCGGTCACCGCGAAGCGCGCGGGCCGGCACGCCGACGGCCTCATCACCGTCGGCGCGCCGCTCGAGAAGATCTCGATGCTCTTCGGCAAGTTCGACGACGGCGTGCGCGAGTCCGGCCGCGACCCAGAGTCGATGCCCAAGGTGCTCCAGCTCCACCTCTCCTGGGCCGCGACCGACGAGGAGGCGCTCGCGAACGCGATGACCGAGTGGCCCAACGGCGGGATGAAATTCCCCAAGGCGGACATCCGCTCGCCCCACGACTTCGAGCAGATGGCCAAGCTCGTGCGCCCGGAGGACTTCGAGGGCCGCATGGTGATCTCCGCCGACCCGGACGAGCACCGCGCGTACATCCAGAAGTTCGTCGACCTCGGGTTCGACCGCATCTACCTGCACAACGTCGGCCGCAACCAGCGCGAGTGGATCGAGGTCTTCGGCCGCGAGGTGCTCCCGAAGCTCGCGCGATGAGCGAGCACGACGCCGCACCCGGCGGGCCCGACGACGGCGCGGGCCCCAGCCGGTCCGCGCGGCTCACGGTGTGGGCGCCCGAGGGCCTCGGCGAGGTCCGGCCGGGCGACGACCTCGCGGCGCTCGTGGGCGACCTGCTGGCGGGGGAGGCGCTCGCGGACGGTGACGTCGTCGTCGTGACGAGCAAGATCGTCTCGAAGGCCGAGGGCCGCGTCGTCGCCGCGGTGGACCGCGAGCAGGCGATCACGGACGAGACGGTGCGCGTCGTCGCGACGCGCGAACGTCCCGGCCAGCCGCCGCTGCGGATCGTCGAGAACCGTCTCGGCCTCGTGATGGCCGCGGCGGGCGTCGACGCGTCGAACACCCCGGAGGGCACGGTCCTGCTGCTCCCGCTCGACCCGGACGCCTCGGCGCGCGCCCTGCGGGCCGCGCTGCGCGCCCGGTTCGGCCTCGACCGGCTCGGCGTCGTCGTCACGGACACCGCGGGGCGCGCGTGGCGCGACGGCCTCGTCGACGTCGCGGTCGGCGCGGCCGGGATCGTCGTCGCGGACGACCTGCGCGGCGGCGTCGACACGCACGGCCGCCCCCTGTCCGTGACGGTCACGGCCGTCGCGGACGAGGTGGCCGCGGCGAGCGAGCTCGTGCGCGGCAAGGCCACGGGCCGCGCCGTCGCCGTGGTGCGCGGCCTCGACCGGTACGTGGGCGACGACGACGGCCCCGGCGCGCGCGTCCTGGTCCGGTCCTCGACGGACGACCTGTTCCGCGAGGGCAGCGCCGAGGCGTACGCGCGCGGGTACGCCGCGGCGCGGCGCGAGCACGGGAGCGCCGCGGCGAGCGAGGCCGCGTACGCCGACGGCTACCGCGAGGGCTTCGGCGAGGGGTTCCGCGAGGGGTCGGGCCACGAGCCCCTCCCCGGCGACTGAGCGCCGCGACGGGCGACACGTCGGGCCGCAATGTCGTCGCCCCCGGCCCGGTCGTCTCGCTAGCCTGCCGGGATGCTGCCCGCCGACTGGATCCCGCACCGCCGCCCCGACGACCGCGAGCACGTGGGCTGGATCCGTCCCGAGGGCGACGACTGGGTCGCGGTCTCGCTGCTCGGGCGTGAGCTCACCGGGCCGGTCGACTGGCTCGCGGCCGAGGAGGCCCTCGACGCGACGAGCCTCGCGTGGCTCGCCGACGTCTGGGTGCTCGAGCGCGACGGCGAGCCGCCCCTGCGTGTGCGGCTCGTCGAGGTCACGCCCGACGGCGTGGTCGTGCAGACGGACGACTTCGGCGCGATCGACGTCCCCGTCGAGCGCGTGGACCTGCCGTGGCCGCCGCCGCCCGCGCTGCGCCCGCGCCGCCCCGACGACCCGGACGGCCGCGTCCTGCGCGGCTGGGGCGGGGCGGCGACGGCTGAGCGACCGTGCCGGGATCCGGGCGTGGGTCGCCGGGCGCTCGGCGTCGGGCGTCGGGTCGGCGACGGGCCGTGCGTCGGTCAGCCGGCCCCGGTCGTGCCCTCGTAGAGGCCGATCTGGTTCCCGTCGGCGTCCTCGAACGCCGCCCACCACGACGTCGGGCTGATCTCGGACTTCTCGGTGACCACGCGCCCGCCGAGCTCGCGCACCGTCGCGAGCGTCTCCTCGATCGAGTCGACCTCGACGTAGCTCCGCGGGGTGGTGAAGTCGTCGGAGCGCGGTGCGAGGCCGCCGCCGCTGATCTTGTTCGGCGCCTGCCACATGGGGTAGCCCTCGAACCCCGGCATCTCGGCGATCTGCCAGCCGAACACCGCGCCGTAGAACTCCGTTGCCCGTGCGGTGTCGCTCACCGGGATGTCGATGTGCGTGATGTCTCCGTGCGCCATGGTCCCTCCCCGTGCCGGTGACGGGCGGACACCCGCCGTCAGCCAGCCTAGGCAGCGTCTCCGTACGGCGCACGACCCGGGCCCGGTGCGGTCCGTCAGGGCTGGTCGGGGGAGCGCGCGTCGTCGAGCGCGCGACCCTCGACCTCCACCTGAGGGTCAGGGACGCGCGCCTCGTGCGCGGGCCGAGCCGGTGTGGCGTCGTCGGCCGAGGTCGCGTCCGCCGTGACCACGTCCGCCGCGATCGCGCCCGCAGTCCCGTCGTCCGTCCCGACGTCCGCCCCGTCCTGCGCGCGGCCGGGGCCGGTCGCCGTGACGTCGTCGCCCGAGAGCCAGCGCAGCCACCCCGACCCCGGGTCCGGCTCGAGCACGAGCGCCCGCACGAACAGCGTGAGCGGGATCGCGAGGATCGCCCCGAGCGGCCCGATGACGAACGTCCAGAACACGACGGAGACGAAGCTCAGGGTGAGGCTGAGGTTCACCGCGTCGGCGACGAACTTCGGCTGCACGAGCACCTGGAGCACGACGTTGACGACGCAGTAGACCGCGACCACCGCGAGCGACAGCTGCCAGCCCCCCACGACGAACGCCATGACCGCGGGCGGGACGAGCCCGAGCACGAACCCGATGTTCGGGACGAAGTTCGTGACGAACGCGAGGATCGCCCACACCGTGGGCGCCGGGACCGACAGGGCCCACAGCGCGATGCCGTCGATCACGGCGACGAGCGCGCCGAACGACGCGTTGACGACGAAGTAGCGCCGCACGCCGCCGCTGAACCGCGTGGCGCGCTCGATCGTCGCGGCGCGCTCGACCCCGAAGACGGCGGGCGCCGTCGCGTACCGCGCCGCGTCGGCGGCCATGAAGATCGCGTAGGCGAGCACGAAGAAGAACGCGGTCGCGATGCCGAGCGCCATGCCCGAGACGTTCCCGGCGAGGCTGAGGACCCGTGCCGGGTCGAGCCACGCCGTGGCGGCCTCGACGACGTCGGCGTCGATGCCCACCGCGGCGAGCTGGTCGACGAGGGACTCGACGGAGCGCATCAGGGCGGGCAGGTACTCGCGCACGAGCTCGGTGAAGCGGAAGCCCGCGAACACGAGCATGGCGACGAGCGCGGCCAGGATGAGGTAGGCCACGACGACGACCGCCGTGGTCGCCGCCCACCGGGGCCAGCCGCGGCGCTCGAGCGGGACGCGTACCGGGTGGCAGATGATGACGATGACCGCTGCGAGAAACATCGGCGCGAGCACCTCGCGCGCCGTGTGGACGCCGGCGAGCACGACGACGCCGGCCGCGAGGGCCAGGAGCGTGCGGGTCGAGGGTGGCAGCGCCGTGGCGCGGGACGTCGTGGTCACGCGCCGACGATAGCGGCCGGGCCGCCCGGTCGCGGCGGCGTGTCAGCCCTTCACGGCCTTCGCCGCCGCCTTCTGCGCCTTCTTGAACGCGCGCACCTCGGCGAGCGACTCGGGGCTCGTGACGTCGGCGATGGACCGGCGCGACCCCTCGTCGCCGTAGTTCCCCGCCGCCTCGCGCCACCCGGCGGGCTGCACGCCGCGCTGCTTGCCGAGCAGGGCGAGGAAGATCTTCGCCTTCTGCTCGCCGAACCCGGGCAGCGCGCGCAGGCGCGCGAGGACCTCGGCCCCGGTCGGGGCGGACCCGTCGGCTCCCGGGGCGGTCCAGATCCGGGTCGCGTCGCCGTCGTACTCGTCGACGACGACGCGCGCGAGCTCCTGCACCCGGCCCGCCATGGAGCGCCCGTAGCGGTGGATCGCGGGCGGGGTCGTGGCGAGCGTGACGAACGCGTCCGGGTCCGCGTCCGCGATCGCCCGCGGGTCGATCGAGCCGAGGCGGTCGCGGATCTTGCGGGGGCCGGCGAACGCGTGCTCCATGGGGTACTGCTGGTCGAGCAGCATGCCCACGAGGAGGGCGAACGCGTCGTCGCTGAGCAGCGCGTCCGCGTCGGGGTCGCCGGTGATCCAGAGCTGGTCGGTCATGCCCCCATCATGGCAGTCAGCCGCCGGACGGCCGGCGCAGCCGTCCGGTCCGGAACTCGTCGACGCCGGCGCGCCGCAGGACCGCGCGCGTCCAGCCGGGCAGGAGCCGCAGTCCGTCGGCTCCCGTGACCCGGCGCAGGTCGTCGACGGCGTACTCGGTGCCGCGGCGCTCGAGGACGAACTCCCCGGCCGCCTCGACGTTGCGGACCCAGTCCACGTCGGGGCCGTACGTGAGGGCGAACACGACGCGCACGGGCCCGGTGGGGTCGTCGCGGTACGCGAACGCGAAGACCGGGGTGCGGTACTCGCGCCCGCTGCGCCGCCCGACGTGGCGGACGACGGCCATCGGCCCGACGCCCGTCGCGACGCGAAGCATCACGGGGTTGAGGAAGCGCCTGTTGCTGCGGGTCACCCAGCGCGGGATCGGCATGGGCCCATCGTCACCCGGCGCGCCCCGGGACCGCGACCTATGGTGGCGGCGTGCCCACCCGCCTGCTCCTGCTCAGCGACACGCACGTCCCGGTGCGGGCCCGGGTGCTGCCCGACCAGGTGTGGCGCGCGGTCGACGCCGCGGACGTCGTCGTGCACGCGGGCGACTGGGTGAGCGCCGACCTGCTCGACGCGATCGAGTCGCGTGCGGCGCGCCTCGTGGGGGTCGCGGGCAACAACGACGGCCCCGACCTGCACGCGCGCCTGCCCGAGGTCGCGCGCACCACGGTCGAGGGGCTGCGGCTCGCCGTCGTGCACGAGACGGGCGCGAAGCAGGGGCGCGAGCGTCGCGCCGACGCCGCGTTCCCCGACGTGGACGTGCTCGTGTTCGGGCACAGCCACATCCCGTGGGACACGACGTCGCCGGGCGGGCTGCGACTGCTCAACCCCGGCTCGCCCACGGACCGTCGCCGCCAGCCGGTCGGCACGTTCCTCACGGCCGTCGCGGACGACGGCGCGCTCCGGGACGTCGAGCTCGTCCCCGTCGAGCGCTGAGCGGGCTCAGGCCGCCCCGGCGCGGGCGCGGTGCGCCGCCGGGCTCACGCCGCGCACGCGCTTGAACGCCGCGCTCAGCGCGAACGGCGTCGCGTACCCGACGGCGCGCGCGACCGACGCGAGCGTCGCGTCCGGCTGCAGGAGCAGGTCGGCGGCGAGGTCGAGGCGCCACCCCGTGAGGTAGGCCATGGGCGGCTCGCCCACGAGGGCCGTGAACCGGCGCGAGAACGCCGCTCGCGACAGCCCGACCTCGCGCGCGAGCGCGTCCACGGTCCACGCGCGCGCCGGGTCGTGGTGGATGAGCCGCAGCGCGGCGCCCACCACCGGGTCGGCGTCCGCGCGGTACCAGCCGGGCGCGTCGTCGCGCGAGAGCCACGTGCGCAGGCACGAGATGAGGAGCAGGTCGAGCAGCCGGTCGAGCACCGCCTCCTGCCCCGGGAGGTCCTGCACGACCTCCCGCGCGAGCATCTCCACGAGCCCCGCGTCCACGTCGCCACGGCGCAGGACGACGCGCTGGGGGAGCACGCGCAGGACCCGGCGCCCGACCTCCCCGTCCATCGGGTACGTCCCCGTGACGATCACGGTCTCGCCGTCCGGGTCGTTGCCCCACGACCGGACGCCGAGCGTGGTCATGGGGGAGGGGCCGCCGTCGACGGCGCGGCACATGTCCGGCTCCGGGCCGACGACGACCTGCGGGGCGGTCGTCGGCGCGTCGGCGACGACGTAGTGGTCCGGGCCGCGCAGCAGCACGACGTCGCCCGCGGCGACGTGCTCGCCGGCGTCGGTCGTGTCGCCGACGACCGGCCCGACCCAGCCGGACCCCCGCAGGACGGGCACGATCGTCAGCGGCGCCTCGTCCTCGATGCGCATGCCCCAGGGCGCGCGCAGGTGGCTCCGCAGGAGGAAGGCGCCGCGGGCGCGCGGCCCGTCGAGCAGCCCGGCGACGACGTCCATGCCCCGAGCGTACGGCCGGACGGCCCGCTGGTCGAGACGATCACGCATGCTCGTGAGCGTCTGGGCCATGTTGCGTCTCACCCGCGCTCGGTTGACTGGTCTCGTCCGCACCGAACCTCGTGAGCAAGGAGACCTGCCATGACCGCCACCACCCCGACCACCGACGCCGCCCCGCACGAGGCGGGCGCCCCCACGCCGGGGACGGTGCTCGTCCTCGGCGCGACCGGCAAGACCGGCCGCCGCGTCGCCGCGCGGCTCGACGCGCTCGGCGTCCCCGTGCGGCGCGCGTCGCGCGGCGGCGAGGTCCGGTTCGCCTGGGAGGACGACGCCACGTGGGCACCCGCCCTGGCCGGCGCCACCGCGGCGTACGTCGCGTACGCGCCCGACCTCGCCGTCCCGGGCGCGCCCGAGACCGTCGCCCGGTTCGCGGCCCGCGCGCGGGAGGCCGGCGTGCGCCGCCTCGTGCTCCTGTCGGGCCGCGGCGAGGAGGAGGCGCAGCGCGCCGAGGCGCTCGTCGCCGACGCCTTCCCCGGCCGCACCGTCGTGCGGAGCGCGTTCTTCGCCCAGAACTTCAGCGAGAGCTTCCTGCTCGGCCCCGTGCTCGACGGCGTGCTCGCGCTCCCGGTCGACCGCGTCGCCGAGCCGTTCGTCGACGTCGAGGACGTCGCCGAGGTCGCGGTCGCGGCCCTCACCGGGGACGCGCTCGCCGGTCGCGTCCTCGAGCTCACCGGGCCCCGCGCGCTGACGTTCGACGAGGCGGTCTCCGAGATCGTCGCGGTGAGCGGGCGCGACGTGCGGTTCGTGCCCGTCACCGCCGACGACTTCGTCGCCGGCCTGCGCGACCTCGCTCTGCCCGAGGACCTCGTGGCGCTCATGCACTACCTCTTCACGGAGGTGCTCGACGGCCGCGGGACGCCGGTCGCGGACGGGGTCCGCGAGGCGCTCGGACGCGCGCCGCGCGACTTCCGCGAGTTCGCGGCGCGCGAGGCGGCCGTGTGGGGCCCCGGCGCGACCGCCGACGCGTCGTGACCGCCTTCGCCGCGCTCGCCGTCGCGGGCGCCGTCGCCACCGGCCTCGCGGGCGGCGTGCTCTTCGCGTTCTCGACGTTCGTCCTGGGCGGGCTGCGCCGCCTGGCGCCCGGCGAGGCGGGCGCGGCGATGGCGGCCATCAACCGGGACGCGCTGCGACCGCCGCTGATGCTCCTGCTCGCGGCGAGCGTGCTCCTGCCGGTGGTGGCCGCCGTCGTCGGGCTGGTGACGGGCGCGGACGGGTCGGGGTGGGCGCTCGCGGGCGCGGTCGTCGCGGTCGCCGGGATCCTCGGCGTGACGGGCGTCGGCAACGTCCCCCTCAACGAGCGGCTCGAGGCCGCCGCCGCACGTGGCGGGGACCTCGCGGACGCGTGGACGGCGTTCTGGCCGCGCTGGCTCGCGTGGAACCACGTGCGCACGGTCGCCGGTGCGGCGTCCGCCGCGCTCCTCGCGCTCGCGCTCGTGTGACCGCGCGTCCCGCCGGGCCCCGGGGCGGAATACCCGCGCCCGGGGCCCGGTTGCGCTGGGCATGAGCGACGTCGCAGCCGGCGAGCCGGCCACCGAGCAGGAGACCGTCCGGCGGGTCCTGCAGGACACCGAGACGTGGGCCGTCGTCGGCCTGTCGAACAACACCGCGCGCGCCGCGTACGGCGTGGCGCGCGTGCTCCAGCAGCACGGCAAGCGCGTCGTCCCCGTGCACCCGTCGGCCGAGACGGTCCACGGCGAGCAGGGCTACGCGACACTCGCCGACGTCCCGTTCCCCGTCGACGTCGTCGACGTGTTCGTGCGCTCGGAGCTCGCGGGCGACGTCGCGGACCAGGCCGTCGCGATCGGCGCCAGGGCCGTGTGGTTCCAGCTCGACGTGATCGACGAGGACGCGGCCCGTCGCGTGCGCGACGCGGGGCTCGACATGGTCATGGACCGCTGCCCGGCGATCGAGCTGCCGCGGGTCGCGGCCCGCGGGGAGGTCTGAGCCGGTCGTCCCGCCGCCGGGTGGGCGGGACGAGTCCCTTGTAGGTTGTCGAGCATGCTCCGGGCCTCGGCGGTCGTGCTCGCGGCGGTGCTCCCGCTCTCGTGGGGGCTGCCGCCCGCGCTGCGCCTCGCCTGGACCGCCGCCGTCGTCGGCGCGCTCCTCGGCCTCCTCCTCACCGGCCGGGCCCGGCTGGGCCCGGGCTCCGGGGTGTGGCTCGCCGCCACGTACCTCGCGGGGGTCGCGACGGTCGTCAGCGCGGCGCACGCCGTCGACCGCGCGACGCACGTCCAGAACGGCGTGCTGCTCGTGGCGGTGTGGGGCCTCGCACCGCCCGTCCTCCGCTGGGCCGCCGGGTCCCGACCCGACCTGCTCCGCGCCGCGGCGACCGGCCTCGTGCTCGGCCAGACCGCGTCGTCGCTCGTCGCCGTGGCCCAGTCGGTCACCGGCGGCGCCGTGCTCGGGTCCGCCGCGGAGCTGGGCCGGGCGCCCGGGCTCGCGGGCCACTCCAACGTGCTCGGGCTCCTCGCCGCGGTCGCGATCGTGCTGTGCCTGGGCGACCTCCGGACCGCCAGGACGGTGCGACGGCGGGCCGCGCTCGCGCTGCTCGTGGCGGTGAACGCGGGCGGTCTGCTCGCGTCCGCGAGCATGACGGCGCTCGCGGCCCTGGCCCTCGGGTCGCTCGTGCTCGCCGTCGCGCTGCGGGTCCGTCTGCGCTGGGTCGTCCTCGCGGTCGCGTCGCTCGCCGCGCTCGTCACGGCGCTCGCGTCCCTCGCGCCCGGCGCGGGCTCGTTCCGGACCCCCGCGGAGCGGCTGCTCCAGGTGACCGGGCAGACGGACCAGATCTCGACCATGGCCACGCGGCTCGAGACGGTGCAGGCGGCGTGGGAGGGGATCCGCCGCGACGCGCTCGTCGGGGTCGGTCTCGACGACGCCTCGGGCGTGACGAGCATCGTCCTCGACGGCGAGACGCTCACCCACGACCTCCCGCTGCGCGCGTGGTACCAGGGCGGGCTCGCGCTCGTCCTCGCCGTGGTGCTCGTCTACCTCCACGTCGCGCGCGGCCTCGTCCTCGCGATGCGTCGGGGCGTCGCGGCGACGGAGGCCGCGGTCCTCGGCGTCATGCTGTCGTTCGCGCTGACGAGCGCCACCCTCCAGCAGCCCTACTTCTGGCTCGTCGCGACGGCCGCGAGCGCGTCGCTCAGCGCGAGCCGGGCGCGGCTCCGGGCGCGCGACGAGCCGCGGGGCGCCGCGCGTCCCGCCGTGCGGACCGCACCGGCCGTCGGCGCGCCGGCGCCGGGCGCCCTGCGCCCGCCCGTCCTCGTGGGCGCGGACCCGTCCGCACGATCAGTCTGACGAGTCGAACACGAGGACGGGACGGCCCGTGCGGGGGTGCGTGAGCACCTCGCACCGCACCCCGTAGACCGGGTCGAGCACGTCGGGGACGAGCACGTCGTGCACGTCGCCCGCGGCGACGACCCGGCCGTCCGCGATCACCACGACGTGGTCGCACGTCTGCGCCGCGAGGTTGAGGTCGTGCAGCGCGGCGAGCACGGTCACGCCGTCGCCCGCGAGATCGCGCAGGACGCGCATCGTGTCGAGCTGCGCGGCGATGTCGAGGTGGTTGGTCGGCTCGTCGAGGAGGAGCAGCGCGGGCTCCTGCGCGAGCGCCCGGGCGAGGTGCACGCGCTGGCGCTCGCCGCCCGAGAGTGTCGCGACCTCACGCCCCGCGAACGCGGACATCCCGACGCGCGCGAGGGCCGCGGCCGCGACGTCCCGGTCGGCCGCGGAGTCGCCCGCGAGGAGCGAGCGGTGCGGGATGCGGCCGAGGAGCACGGCGTCGAGCACCGTGAGCGGCAGGTCGGTCGTCGCGTCCTGCTCCACGAGCGCGAGGACGCGCGCACGACGGCGTCGCGGGAGGGCGAGCAGGTCGGCGTCGGCGAAGCGGACGTGGGCGGCGTCGCGCCCGGGCGCCGGGTCCGGGACGCGCACGCCCGCGAGCACGCGCAGGAGCGTGGACTTGCCGGAGCCGTTCGGGCCGAGCAGCCCGCTCACCGCACCCGGGGGAGCGGTGCAGTCGACGCCGTCGAGGACGAGGCGCCCGTCGACGGACCACGAGACGCGCGCGGCGTCGAGCCCGTCCGTCGCGCGCGGCGCGCCCGGCACCGCGGCGTCGCGGCGGTCCTCGGCACCGGTCGCGACCGGTGCGGTGCGGGTCTCCGTCACGTGGTCCTCCTCCCGCGCCACAGCAGCAGCGCGAACACGGGGGCGCCGATCGCGGCGGTCACGATCCCCACCGGCAGCTCGCGCGGCGCGAAGACGGTCCGCGCGAGCGTGTCCGCCCACACGAGGAACGTCGCCCCGAGCAGCGCCGAGAGCGGGAGCAGCAGGCGGTGCCGCGCGCCCGTGAGGAGCCGCACCGCGTGCGGCAGGATCAGCCCGACGAACCCGATCGACCCGGACTGCGACACGAGGGCCCCGGTGAGCAGCGCGACGCCCACGAGCAGCGTCCAGCGCACGCGCACGACGTCGATCCCGAGCGCCGATGCCGCGGTGTCGCCGAACGTGAAGGCGTCGAGCACGGAGCCGGTCGACGCGAGCAGCGTGCCGAGCACGAGCGTCGCGCCGCCCGCGATCGCGACGGACGTCCACGTGGCCCCCGCGACCGATCCCATGAGCCACGACAGGATCTCGCGGTAGGAGTCGCCCGTCGCGGACCAGAAGATGACGAAGCTCGTCGCGGCCGCGGCGAGCTGGCTCACCGCGAGTCCTGCCAGGACCGTGCGCGTCGGCGTGAGCGCGCCCAGCGCGCCCGCGAGGCCGAGCGCCGCGACGAGCGCGAGCACCGCGCCGCCGAACGCCGCGACGGGGAGCAGGACCGCCCAGCCCGCGACGAGCACGAGCACCGCGCCGAGCGACGCGCCCGACGACAGCCCGAGCAGGTACGGGTCCGCGAGCGGGTTGCGCGTGAGCGACTGCATGACGACGCCGCACACCGCGAGCCCGGCACCCACGGCGGCGGCCGTGAGCACGCGCGGCAGGCGCAGCTGCCACACCATGCCGTCCTGGAGGGCGCCGAGCGGCTCGAGGCCGAGCAGCCCCCCGAGGCCGAGGTGGGTCGCGACCGAGCGCCACACGTCCCCGACGGCGAGGTCCGCGGGGCCGACGGTCACGGTGACGAGGACGGTCGCGACGAGCGCCGCGACGCCCGCCGGGACCCACCATCCCGCGCCGCGGCGCGCGCCGGACGCCGCGGGGCCGTCGGGGCGGACCGGCGCGGGGGCGGGGCGGGCGCGCAGCGTCGTCACAGGTCGAGCGCCTCCAGCTGCGCCGCGAGGTCGACGACCGCGTCGACGGTGCGCACGCCCGCCTCGGTCGCCGGGAACGGGATCGTCAGGTAGCGACCCTCGCGCACCGCGGTCATCTCGGCCGTGGCCGGGTTGGACTCGAGGCGCTCGATCTTGGCGTCGGCGGTGTTCCACGCCGCGTCGACGAGCACGAGGACGTCCGGGTCGGCGGCGATCGCCTCCTCCCACGCGTACGACGTCCAGGTGTCGTGCACGTCGCCCGCGACGTTCTCGAGCCCGACGGCGTCGAGGATCATCTGCGGCGCACCGATGCCCGCGCCGACGTACGGGATGTCGTCGCCCGACGAGTACCACAGGGCGGTCAGCCCGCGCTCGTCCCGGACGACGCCGTCGAGCGTCGCGCGCTGCTCGGCGACGAGGGCGGCGGCCGCGTCCTGCGCGTCGAAGATCGTGCCGACCTCGGTGATCTCGGCGAACACGTGCTCGAACGTCAGCGGGTCCGGCATGTGCTCCGGCGCCTTGCACGCCGCGGGGGAGACGTAGGTCGCGACGCCGAGCCGCGCGAGCGTGTCGCGGTCGCCCGCGCCGTCCGCGGTGAGGTTGGACTCCCAGCCGGCGTAGACGAGGTCGGGCTCGGCGTCGAGCACCGCCTCCGCGCCCGGCACCTTGTCGGACATCGGCTCCGCGACGGCGGGGACGTCGGCCGCGGCGTCGGCAAGGGCCGCGGGCACGGGGCCGTCGGGGAACGCGGTCGCGACGATCCGGTCGCCGAGCCCGAGCGCGAGGAGCATCTCCGTGGTGCTCGACTTGATCGTCACGACGCGCTCGGGCGCGGCGTCGAACGTCACCTCGACGCCGCAGTCCTCGACCGTCAGCGGGTAGGTCGTGCGCGCGGGGACCGTGGCCGACGCCGGGTCGTCGCCGCCCGGGCTCGAGGTGCCGCCGGGCGCGGTGCCGGACGAGCACGCGGCGAGCGCGAGCGCGAGGGCGGCGGGGAGGGCGAGGAGGCCGTGGGGACGGCGGGGAGCGGTACGAGCAGAGGGCACGGGTGGGCATCTCCGGGTCGGGCGCGCCGGCGGCCCGGACGGGCACGCCGCCGCGACGGTGCGTTCTCGACGCCGGCCGCCTCGGCGGCCGGGACCGACGCGTCATCTCGCGTCGCACGGACCCACGGCACAGATCCGGTGCCGCCCCGACGGGCCAGTGCGCGGCCCGTGATCCGCCGACCAGCCTAGTACGCCGGGCCGCGCGGGCGGGAGGCGGGCGCTCCCGGTGCGCGGACGTCCCAGCGGGTGGGACGCGCGGCGCCGCCCGCGCCCCCGGGGTGGCACAGTGGCGCTCGTGAGCGACCAGCACCCGACCCCCGGCACCCATCCCGTCGACCCGGCGCCTCGCGCCGCCACCAGCACCGGGACCGAGCCCCTGCGCGCCGTGGTGACCGGCGCGTCCTCGGGCATCGGCGAGGCGTGCGTGCGGTTCCTGCGCGCCCGCGGCTGGGACGTCGTCGCGTTCGCGCGGCGCGCGGACCGCCTCGCCGAGGTCGCGGAGCGCACGGGCGCGCACCCCGTGGTCGGGGACGTGACGTCGGACGACGACGTCGCGCGGCTCGTCGCCGAGGCCGGTGCACGCGGCCCGGTGCACGCGCTGCTCAACATCGCCGGGTTCGGCCTCGGCGTCGACCACGTGGACGAGGCGAGGATCGACGAGTGGCGCGCGATGTACGAGACGAACGTGCTCGGCACCGTCCGCGCGACGAAGGCGTTCCTGCCGCTGCTGCGCGCGTCGCGCCGGGGCGACGTCGTGCTCATGACGTCCACCGCGGGCCACGACACGTACGTCGGCGGCTCCGGCTACGTCGCGTCCAAGCACGCGCTGCTCGGCGTCGCCAAGACGCTGCGCCTGGAGCTCGTGGGCGAGCCGATCCGCGTCATCGAGATCGCGCCGGGCCTCGTGCGCACGCCCGAGTTCTCGCTCAACCGGTACCACGGCGACCAGGCGGGCGCGGACGCCGTGTACGAGGGGGTCGTGGACCCGCTGACGGCCGACGACGTCGCGGACGTCGTGACGTTCGCGGTGACGCGCCCGCACCACGTCAACATCGACTCGCTGATCCTGCGCCCCGTCGCGCAGGCCTCCACGTACTCGCTGTGGCGCGCCCCGCTCGTGCCGAAGGGCGTCCCGGCGCCCGCCGAGGGGCACCGGGACGCCTGAGCCCGCGCCTCAGGCGCGCGTCGCCGTGAGGACGAGGTACTCCCAGCCCATCGCGCCGCCGTCGAGGTGACGGTCGGCGAGGTCGCGCAGCGCCTGGTCGAGCCGCGCGAGCCGCTCCGGGTCGTCGGCGAGGCTGCGCCGCACGGCGATCGTGGGGCCGTAGCGGTCCGCGAACCACGCGCGGAACGCCTCGCCGTCGGCGAAGTGCGTCACGGGCAGGACCCGGGTCTCGGCACGCACGTCGCGCACGCGGTCCCCGAGCAGCGCGCGCACGTGCGACTCGTCGCCCCACAGCGGCGGCGGCTGCGCGCCGAGAGGCGGCGCGGGCGCGAACGGCTTCATGGTCGCGAACATCTGCCCGATGAACCCCGACGGCGTCCAGCTCGCGAGGCCGAGCGTCCCGCCCGGGCGCAGCACGCGCACGAGCTCGTCCGCCGTGTCCTGGTGGTGCGGCGCGAACATCGCCCCGATGCACGACAGCACGACGTCGAACGTCGCGTCCGCGTACGGCAGCGCCTCCGCGTCCGCCTGCTCCCACGCCAGGTCGAGACCGTCCCGTGCCGCGGCGCGCCGCCCGGAGTCGAGCAGCTCGGGCGTGAGGTCCGAGGCGACGACGTCGGCGCCGCGCCGCGCGGCGGCGACCGCCGCGTTGCCCGTGCCGGCCGCCACGTCGAGCACGCGCTGCCCCGGGCGCACGCCCGCCGCGTCGACGAGCACCTCCCCGAGGTCGTGCACGAGCTCGCTCGCCACGGCCGGGTAGTCGCCCGACGCCCACATCGCGCGGTGCCTGGCCTTGAGGTCCGAGAGGACCACCGTGTCCGTCATGTGCTTCTCCTGCTGGTCCGGCCCGCGTCGGCGGGCCTGCGGTGGGTCACGTCACCCCAGGCTCGCCCTCCCTCCAGATGGCATCCAGTTCCGGATCTGTAGCGGCATCCGGCGGGTGCGCGCCGGAGGAGTCGAGGAGGCGGCGATGACGACGTACGGCCAGTTCTGCCCCGTGGCCAAGGCGATGGACGTGCTCGACGAGCGCTGGACGCTGCTCGTCGTGCGCGAGCTGCTCGCGGGCAGCACGCACTTCAACGAGCTGCGCCGCGGCAACCCGCGGATGTCGCCCGCCCTGCTCGCCAAGCGCCTGCGCACGCTCGAGCGCGCGGGCGTCGTGCGCCGCACGGAGGACGCCGGGCGCCCGACCTACCGGCTCACGCGGGCGGGCGAGGCGCTGCGCCCCGTCGTCGACGCGCTCGGCGCGTGGGGCGTGCGGTGGATCTCCGAGCTCGGGGACGAGGACCTCGACCCGCACCTGCTGTTCTGGGACGTGCGCCGGACGGTGCCCGTCGCCGCGTGGCCGCCCGGCCCCACGGCCGTCGAGTTCCACCTCGACGACGTCGGGCGCGACGTGGCGCGCTGGTGGCTCGTGGTGCGTTCCGGCGACGCCGACCTCTGCGACGTCGACCCGGGGATCGAGCCGGCGGTCGTCGTGCGGTCCGGCCTGCGCGCCCTCACGCGCGTGTGGCGGGGCGACGTGTCCTGGGACGGGGCGCTGCGCGCGGGCGACGTCGAGCTCGTCGGTCCCGCCGCCGTGCGGCGCGAGGTGCCGCGCTGGATCGGGCAGTCCGACCTGGCGAGCGTCCCGCGACCCGCCGCGTGACACGGCGCGCCCCGCGCGTGCGAGGCTGAGGGCATGACCGTCCCCGCCCGCCGTGCCGCGGCGCTCTCCGCGCTCGCGGGCGTCGTCTGCGCGGCCGTGGGGTTCGCGGTCGCCGAGCTCGTCGCGGCCCTCGTCGGTCCCGGGTCGAGCCCGCTGTTCGCCGCCGGCGCCGGCGTGGTCGACGCGGTCCCGGGCCCGGTCAAGGACTGGGCCGTCGCGACGTTCGGCACGGCGGACAAGGCCGTCCTGCTCGGCGGCATGGCCGTCGTGCTCGCCGCCGGGGCGGCGCTCGCGGGGTGGCTCGAGCTGCGCCGCCGGCCCCTCGGTGCGGTCCTGCTGGGCGTCGTCGGCGCCGTGGGTGCCGTCGTCGCCGCGACCCGGCCCGCGGCGAGCGTCGCGTGGGCGCTGCCCTCGCTCGTCGGGGTCGGGGTCGGGGTCCTGCTGCTCCGCTCGGCCCTCGCCCCGCTGCGCGGGCCGGACGTCCCCGCGCGCGCGTCCGGGGCGGGCGAGCGCGCCCCGATGGACCGCCGCCGGTTCCTGCTCGTCACCGGCCTGGCGGCCGCGGCGGGCGTCGTCGCGCTCGCGACGTCCCGCGCGGTGTCGGCCGGGTCGCGCGCCGTCACGGCCGCGCGCGAGGCGCTGCGCCTGCCGGCCCCGGCGACCCCGGCCCCGGCCGTGCCCGCCGGGGCGGACCTGCGCGTGCCCGGGCTCGCGCCGTACGTGACGCCCAACGCCGACTTCTACCGGATCGACACCGCGCTGCGCGTGCCCCAGGTCGACCCCGCGACGTGGACGCTGCGCGTGACGGGCCTCGTCGACGAGCCGTTCGAGATCGGGATCGACGAGCTGCTCGCGCTCCCGCTCGTCGAGCACGACGTGACGCTCACGTGCGTGTCGAACGAGGTCGGCGGCGACCTCGTGGGCAACGCGCGGTGGCTCGGGTACCCGGTCCGCGAGCTGCTCGCCCGCGCCGGCGTGCGCGACGGTGCGGACATGGTGCTGTCCACGAGCGCCGACGGGTGGACCGCGAGCACGCCGCTCGACGTGCTCACGGACCCGGACCGCGCGTGCCTGCTCGCCGTCGGCATGAACGGCGAGCCGCTCCCGCCCGCGCACGGGTTCCCCGCCCGCCTCGTCGTCCCGGGCCTGTACGGGTACGTGTCCGCGACCAAGTGGGTCACCGAGCTCAAGGTCACGACGTTCGCCGACGACGTCGCGTACTGGTCGACGCGCGGCTGGTCGGAGCGCGGCCCGATCAAGCTCGCGTCGCGCGTCGACACGCCGCGCGCGGGCGCGGGCGTGCCGTCCGGGCCGGTCACCGTCGCCGGCGTCGCCTGGGCGCAGCACACCGGGATCTCCGCGGTCGAGGTGCGCGTGGACGACGGCGCGTGGCGCGCCGCGACGCTCGCCGAGACCGTCGGGCCCGACACGTGGCGGCAGTGGTCGTACGCGTGGGACGCGACGCCGGGGGAGCACCGCCTGACGGTCCGCGCGACGGACGCCGACGGGCGCACGCAGACCTCCGACGTCGCCCCGCCCGCCCCGGACGGCGCGTCGGGGTGGCACGAGGTCACCGTCCGCGTGACGTGAGGCGCGACGGGGGCCGCCGGAGCGTCCCGGGTCGTGGGACCGGGCTTGTCCGGCCCCGGGGCGCGCTGGCACGATGTGCGCGTGACCCCCGCGCGCCCCACGAGCAGCACGCTCGTCCTCGCGCGCCCGCGGGTCCTCGCCGTCTCCTGTTGTTGAGGGCTCGCGGCGCCCTGCGCAGCCTCGACCTGGTGTCCGCGAGCAGCCTCTCGTCCCTCCCTCCCGGGGTAAGGGGCGCGACGGTCGCCGGTCCCGTGCCACGGGCTCCTCGATGAGTCCCGCGTCGCGACCGGGTCTGCACCCACGGACGCCCGCCGAGCACAGGACGCGAGACACCTCCATGTACGTACCCCCGCACTTCCCCCGCTACCGCCCCGCGACGCCCGCCCCGGCGCGCACGGCGGCGCCCGCCGCGGCGCCGTCGGCCGACGCGCCCGCGCGCCCCGGCCCGGGCGCGCCGCCGCTCACCGTCGAGTGGCTCGTCGCGATCGACATCGACGCGTTCACCGCGCGGCGCCGGGCGGCCGCTACCATGGACGCACAGGCGTCGACCCGGCCATCACCGGCGAGCCTCCGGAAGAACGGGACCTGCGCCGTCGGGCACGCCTGATCGTGTGGCGGCGGGGTCCTCACTAGAACCGGACGGGTGGGCCCGTCACAGCCTTCGACGAGCGGTCGGCGACCGCCCGCGGCGACCGACGGCGTCGGGCACCGCGAGGACGCCGGCAAGCGAGGTGGTACCGCGGCGAGCCCGCCCCTGGGTGGGGGAGTCGTCCTCGCAGGAGAGCACGACCGACCCGTACCACCACGGCGGACGACCCCGCCGACCGCGACCCACCGGAGTCCTCGAGACCATGGCCTACCCGCTGCACCGCGACCCCTCGTCCGCGACCACCGACACGCACCCGGGTGCGTCGTTCGGCGTCCCCGCCTCCCCGGACCTGCCCGCGATCGAGCGCGAGGTGCTCGCGTACTGGGACGCGGACGACACGTTCCGCGCCTCGGTCGAGCGCAACCCGGCCGGCGAGAACGGCAGCAACGAGTTCGTCTTCTACGACGGCCCGCCGTTCGCCAACGGCCTGCCCCACTACGGGCACCTGCTCACCGGCTACGCGAAGGACGTGGTGCCGCGCTACCAGACGATGCGCGGCAAGCACGTCGAGCGTCGCTTCGGGTGGGACACGCACGGCCTGCCGGCGGAGCTCGAGGCGATGGACCAGCTCGGGATCAAGACCAAGGAGGAGATCCTCGAGCTCGGCATCGAGCGCTTCAACGACGCGTGCCGCGCGTCGGTGCTCAAGTACACGAGCGAGTGGCGCGACTACGTGACGCGTCAGGCGCGCTGGGTCGACTTCGAGAACGACTACAAGACGCTCGACCCGACGTTCATGGAGTCGGTCCTGTGGGCGTTCAAGCAGCTCTACGACAAGGGCCTGGTCTACGAGGGCTTCCGCGTGCTGCCCTACTGCTGGAACGACCAGACGCCGCTGTCCAACCACGAGCTGCGCATGGACGAGGACGTCTACCAGGTCCGTCAGGACCCGGCGGTCACCGTGGGCCTGCGGCTCGAGACCGGCGAGCTCGCGCTCGTCTGGACGACGACGCCGTGGACCCTGCCGTCCAACCTGTTCGTCATGGTCGGCCCCGACGTCGAGTACGTCGTCGTCGAGTCGTCGTTCACGGGGGTGCGGGAGCGCTACGTCATCGCGGCCGAGCGGCTCGGGGCGTACGCGCGCGAGCTCGCCGACGAGGGCGTCGAGGACGTGACGACGCAGGTCGTCGAGCGGCTCACGGGCGCCGACCTCGTCGGGCGCTCGTACACGCCGCCGTTCTCGTACTTCGCCGGGCACCCGGGCGCGCACCGCGTGGTCGAGGCCGACTTCGTCACGACGACCGACGGCACGGGGCTCGTGCACAACGCCGGCGCGTTCGGCGAGGAGGACAAGGTCGTCTCGGACCGCGAGGGCGTGGAGCCGGTGCTGCCGGTCGCGTCCGACGGGAAGTTCACGTTCCCGGTCGTCGACTACGAGAGCCTGCAGGTCTTCGACGCGAACCCGCTCATCATCGACCACCTCAAGGCCCGCACGCGCCGCGACGCCGCCGCCGCGCTCGGCGAGGACGCCGGCGAGCTCGCGCTCGGCGCGACGACGCCGGGCACGGTGCTGCTGCGCCGCGAGTCGTACGCGCACTCCTACCCGCACTGCTGGCGCTGCCGGCAGCCGCTCATCTACATGGGCGTGTCGTCGTGGTTCGTCGCGGTGTCGAAGTTCCGGGACCGCATGGTCGAGCTCAACGAGCAGATCGCGTGGACGCCCGACCACATCCAGCACGGCCAGTTCGGCAAGTGGCTCGAGAACGCGCGCGACTGGTCGATCACGCGCAACCGGTTCTGGGGCAGCCCGGTGCCGGTGTGGCGCTCCGACGACCCGCAGTACCCGCGCGTCGACGTGTACGGCTCGTTCGCCGAGCTCGAGCGCGACTTCGGCGCGCTCCCGCGCAACGAGAAGGGCGAGCCGGACCTGCACCGCCCGTTCGTCGACCGCCTCACGCGGCCGAACCCGGACGACCCGACGGGCCGCTCGACCATGCGCCGCGTCGAGGACGTCATGGACGTGTGGTTCGACTCGGGGTCGATGCCCTACGCGCAGGTGCACCACCCGTTCGAGAACGCGGACTGGTTCGAGCACCACAACCCGGGCGACTTCATCGTCGAGTACATCGGCCAGACGCGCGGGTGGTTCTACACGCTGCACGTGCTCGCGACCGCGCTGTTCGACCGCCCGGCGTTCCGCTCGGCCGTGTCGCACGGCATCGTGCTCGGCTCCGACGGCCGCAAGATGAGCAAGTCGCTGCGCAACTACCCGGACGTCAACGAGGTCTTCGACCGCGACGGCTCCGACGCGATGCGCTGGTTCCTCATGAGCTCGCCCATCCTGCGCGGCGGCAACCTCGTCGTCACCGAGGACGGGATCCGCGACGCCGTGCGCCAGGTGCTGCTGCCGCTGTGGAGCACGTACTACTTCTTCACGCTGTACGCCAACACCTCGAAGGCGCAGGCCCGGTCCGGGGCCGCGGCGTCCGACGGCGGCGGGTACGTCGCGCAGAAGGTCGCGCCCGAGCGCGTGCCCGGGCTGCCCGCGCTCGACCGCTACCTGCTCGCGCGCACGCACGACCTCGTCGTGCGTGTGACGGCGCAGCTCGACGCGTACGACATCGCGGGCGCGTGCGAGAGCGTGCGCGAGCACCTCGACGTCCTGACGAACTGGTACGTGCGCACGCAGCGCGAGCGGTTCTGGTCGGAGGACGCGGACGCGTTCGACACGCTCTACACCGCGCTCGAGACCCTCACGCGCGTCATGGCGCCGCTCGCGCCCCTGCTCGCGGAGGAGGTGTGGCGCGGCCTGACGGGCGGGCGCTCCGTGCACCTCACCGACTGGCCGGCGGCGACCGAGGAGGTCGGGGAGCGGCTCGTCGGCGAGGACGGCTCGTACGCGACCGCCGTGCGGCACGTCCCGGAGGCGTCCCTCGTGGCCGACGACGCGCTCGTCGCGGCGATGGACGAGGTCCGGGCCGTCGCGTCGGCCGCGCTCGGCCTGCGCAAGGCGAACCAGCTCCGCGTGCGTCAGCCGCTCGCGCGGCTCACGGTCGTGGTCGACGACCCGGCGGCCCTCGCGCCGTACGCCGACCTGCTCGCGCGCGAGCTCAACGTCAAGGCCGTCGACCTCCTGCCCACGGACTCCGACGCCGCGGACCGGTTCGGCATCACGCAGCGCCTCGCCGTCAACGCGCGCGCCGCGGGCCCGCGCCTCGGCCGGGGCGTCCAGGCCGTCATCAAGGCGTCGAAGGCCGGTGCGTGGCGCGTCGACGACGCCGGGGAGGTCGTCGTGACGACGGACGACGGTGACGTCGCGCTCCTGCCTGCCGAGTACGAGCTGACGACGGTCGTCGCGCCGACGGTCGGCGGCGAGGACGGGCCGGACGTCGCGGCCGCGGTCCTCGCCGGCGGCGGGTTCGTCGTGCTCGACCTCGCGCTCGACGACGCGCTGCTCGCCGAGGGCTACGCGCGCGACGTCGTGCGCGACGTGCAGGACGCGCGCAAGGCGGCCGGTCTCGACGTGGCGGACCGCATCCGCCTGCGGCTCGCCGTGCCGGCCGACCGGCTCGCCGCGGTCGAGGAGCACCGCGCGCTCGTCGCGCGCGAGACGCTCGCGACCGAGGTCGTCGTCGAGACGTCGCCGACCGCGGAGCGGTCGGTGCACGTCGAGAAGGTCGAGGGCACCGTGCCAGACACGGCGGTGGTCCTGTGAGCGCGCGCCGCCAGGACGCCGGCGCCGCGCGCCGGCAGAGCGCGAAGGAGGCCCGCGCGGCGGCCGAGGAGGCCGCCGCGCAGGAGGACCTCTCGCGCGTCTACGCGCACATCCTGTCGCGCGCTCCCGAGCACGACTTCGACCCGACGATCGACCGCGTCCGGCGTCTGTTCGAGCTGCTCGGCGACCCGCAGCACGCGTTCCGGACGATCCACCTCACGGGCACGAACGGCAAGACGAGCACGGCGCGCGTGGCCGAGCGCCTCGTGCGCGAGCACGGCCTGCGGACCGGGCTCTTCACGAGCCCGCACCTGACGAGCGTCACCGAGCGCATCGCCGTGGACGGCGAGCCGCTCTCGGCGCGCCGGTTCGTCGAGGTGTGGGAGGACGTCTACCCGTACGTCCAGGTCGTCGACGCCGAGCTCGCCGAGGCCGGGCAGTCGCAGCTGAGCTTCTTCGAGGTGCTCACGGGCGTCGCGTTCGCGGCGTTCGCCGACACTCCCGTCGACGTCGCGATCGTCGAGGTCGGGATGGGCGGCGAGTGGGACTCGACGAACGTGGTCGACGCCGAGGTCGCGGTCGTGACCCCCGTGGCGCTCGACCACGAGCGCTGGCTCGGGAGCACGCTCGAGGAGATCGCGACCGTCAAGGCCGGGATCGTCAAGGCGGGCGCGACCGTGCTCTCCGCCGCGCAGCGCCCCGAGGTCGAGGAGGTGCTGCGCGCCCGCGCCGAGAGCGTCGGGGCGCGCCTCCTGCGCGAGGGCGTGGACCTCGACGTCGCGAACCGGCAGGTCGCGGTCGGCGGCCAGCTGCTCGACCTGCGCACGCCCGCGGCCCTCTACACCGAGGTGTTCCTCCCGCTGCACGGCGAGCACCAGGCGCACAACGCGCTCCTCGGGCTCGCCGCCGTCGAGGCGTTCCTCGGGGGCCGCGCGCTCGACGGCGCGCTCGTCGAGGCCGCCTTCGCGGACGTCACGTCGCCGGGGCGGCTCGAGGTCGTGCGGTCCAGCCCGACCGTCCTCGTCGACGCGGCGCACAACGCTGCGGGCGCCGAGGCGCTCGCGGAGGCCCTCGGCGAGGCGTTCGACCTGCGCCACCTCGTCGGCGTCGTCGCGATCATGGCGGACAAGGACGCCGAGCCCCTGCTCGCGGCCCTCGAGCCCGTGCTCGCGGAGGTCGTCGTGACGCGCAACAGCTCCGAGCGCTCGGCCGACCCGACCGACCTCGCCGAGCTCGCCGCCGACGTGTTCGGCGAGGACCGCGTGCACAGCGCCGAGCGGCTCGACGAGGCGCTCCAGGTGGCGGTGGACCTCGCGGAGCGCGACGACCCGGTCGGCGTCGGCACGGGCTCGGGCGTGCTCGTCACGGGCTCGGTCGTCACCGTGGCCGACGTGCGCGTCCTGCTCGGCCGCGGCTGAGCAGGACGCCGCGCGGTCCGCGGCGACCGGGTGTTTGATGGTGCCGACGACGGCGACGGGCACGCCGGGCGGGGGTCGTCAGCGACCGGGGTGCCCCGGGCGCACGGACCGATGGAGGGATGACCGGTGAAGAAGCTGCTCAACGATCCCCAGGACGCGGTGACGGAGTCCCTCGAGGGCTTCGGCCAGGCGCACGCCGACCTCGTGCAGGTGCACACCGCGCCGCCGTACGTCTCGCGCGCCGGTGGCGCGGTCCCCGGGAAGGTGGGCCTCGTCTCCGGCGGCGGCTCGGGCCACGAGCCGCTGCACGCGGGCTTCGTCGGCCCCGGGATGCTCGACGCCGCGGTGCCGGGCGCCGTGTTCACGTCGCCGACGCCGGACCAGATCGTCCCGGCGATCCTCGGCGCCGACTCGGGCGCGGGCGTGCTCGCGATCGTGAAGAACTACACGGGCGACGTGCTCAACTTCGAGACCGCGGTCGAGCTCGTCGAGGCCGAGGGCACGCAGGTCTCGAGCATCCTCGTCAACGACGACGTCGCGGTCGAGGACTCGCTGTACACGGCGGGCCGGCGCGGCGTCGCGGGCACGGTCGCGGTCGAGAAGATCGCGGGTGCCGCCGCGGAGCGCGGCGACGACCTCGGGACCGTCACCGAGATCGCGGGCCGCGTCGTGGTGAACGTGCGCTCCATGGGCGTCGCGCTCACGGCGTGCACCGTGCCCCACGTCGGGAAGCCGAGCTTCGACCTCGGCGACGACGAGGTGGAGATCGGGATCGGCATCCACGGCGAGCCGGGTCGTCACCGCATCCCGCTCGCCCCCGCCGACGAGATCACGCAGCGGCTCGTCGACCCGGTCGCGGACGACCTGGGCCTCGCCGAGGGCGAGGACGTGTTGCTGTTCGTTAACGGAATGGGCGGTACGCCGCTGTCCGAGCTCTACGTCGTCTATCGTCAGGCGAGGAGGCTGCTCGAGGGGCGCGGCGTACGGGTGACGCGCTCGCTCGTCGGCAACTACGTCACGTCGCTGGAGATGCAGGGTGCGTCGGTCACCGTGCTGCGCCTGGACGACGAGCTCACGGCCCTGTGGGACGCTCCCGTCCACACGGCTGCGCTGCGCTGGTGAACGGGTGCCCTTTCGTGCAGTCTCCGAGAGCCGGCGGACCGCCGGCTCGACGGCGATGAGAGGTGGGGCATGACGCTGGACGTGGCCTGGGCGGACCGATGGACCCGGCTGAGCGCGGAGCGCATCACGGCGGCGCGCGACGAGCTGACCGAGCTGGACCGGCAGATCGGGGACGGTGACCACGGGGAGAACCTCGACCGCGGGTTCCGCGCGGTGGTCGCCAAGCTCGACGGGTCGGCCTCGGGGGAGCAGCCGCCCGCCCAGATCGGCGACGTGCTCAAGCTGGTCGCCACGACGCTCATGTCGTCCGTGGGCGGGGCCTCGGGGCCGCTGTACGGGACCGCGTACCTGCGCGCCGCGAAGGTGAGCGGCCTGGCCGAGCTCGACGCGCAGGGCGTCGTCGCGCTCTTGGAGGGCGCGCTCGAGGGCATCACCGCGCGCGGCAAGGCGCAGGTCGGCGAGAAGACGATGGTCGACGCGTGGCAGCCCGCGGTGGACGCGGCCGAGGCCGCGGCGAACGGGGGCGCGTCCCCGGCCGACGTCCTCGCCGCGGCCGCGGACGCCGCGCGCGCGGGCGCCGGGGCGACGGTCCCGCTCGTCGCGACGAAGGGTCGCGCGAGCTATCTCGGCGAGCGCAGCGCGGGCCACCAGGACCCGGGGGCGACGTCGACGGCGATCCTGCTCGAGGCCGCGCGCGACGCGGCCACGGCGTGAGCGCCGGGCCGGTCGGGGCGCGGGCGCGCGTCGCGCTCGTCCTCGTCTCGCACTCGCAGCGGCTCGCGCAGGGGGCCGTCGAGCTCTCCGCCCAGATGGCGCCCGGCGTGCTGCTGCTCGCCGCGGGCGGGACGGACGACGGCGGGCTCGGCACGAGCTACGACCGCGTCTCCGCGGCGATCGAGGAGGCGCTCCAGGCGGCCGACGGCGCGGTCGTCCTCGCGGACCTCGGCTCCGCCGTGATGACCGTCGAGTCGGTCCTCGACATGGAGGACGGGTTCGACGGCCGGGTGCGGCTCGCGGACGCCCCGTTCGTCGAGGGCGCCGTCGCGGCCGCCGTGACGGCGCACGGCGGGGGAGACGTCGCCGAGGTCCTCGCGTCGGCCGAGCACGCGGGCGGCACGTTCGCGGTCGGGGCCGAGACGCCCGGGGCGGCCGAGGGGCCGGGCACGACCGACGGCGAGCCCGCGGCCGACGGCGGCACGTGCGCGGTCGTCACGCTGCGCAATCCGCTCGGCCTGCACGCCCGGCCGGCGGCGGTGCTCGCCCGCCTCGTCGCGGGGTTCGACGCCTCCGTGGCGATCAACGGCGTCAACGGCGCGAGCGTGCTGGAGCTCATGAAGCTCGGCGCCGCGGGCGGCCAGGAGCTCACGGTGACCGGGGAGGGTCCGGAGGCGGCCGACGCGGTCCGGGCCGTGGTCGAGGCCGTCGAGGGCGGGTTCGGCGAGGTGTGACGCGTGTGGCGGTCGCCACGTCGCAGTGCAGTTGATGCAAAATTGCAGCGCGTGCAAATATTGGCGCGTGCCCGCCTCCTCCCTCGACGACCCCGGCGCGCCCGCCCGCGACGAGCGCCCCCCGCGCGCGCCCGTCGGCCTGCGCGAGCGCAAGAAGCGCGTGCGCCGCGACGCGCTCGTCGACGCCGCCCAGCGCCTCGTCCTCGAGCGCGGCCTCGACGCCGTGACCGTCGAGGACGTGTGCGCCGCCGTGGGCGTGTCACCCCGGACGTTCTTCAACTACTTCTCGTCCAAGGACGACGCCGTGCTCGGCCTCGAGGACTTCTCCGTCAGCCCGGAGGTCGTCGCGACCTTCGTGACGGGCGGCCCCACCGGCGTCCTCCTCGACGACCTCGAGCTCGTGGTCGCCGACGTCCTCGCGCACCAGGTCGTCGCCCCCGAGCGCATGGCGCGCGGGCTCGAGATCGTCCAGCGCGAGCCGCACCTCGTCGCGCGGCACCTCGCCTGGGTCGAGGCCCACCACGCCGAGCTCGTCGAGATGTTCGACGCGCGCCGGGCCGCCCGGCCGTTCGTCCCCGACCCCGAGCTGCTCGCGCTCGTCGTCATGAGCCTGCTGCGCGCGACGACGCTCGCCTGGCAGCAGCACGACGGCGACGGCGACCCGGCCGACCACCTGCCCGGCGTCGTCGACCAGCTCCGCGCCCTGCTCCAGGACACGCGCGCCCCCGACCCCGCGGCCCGCTGACCGCGACCTCGCGGCTCCGCGAGACCACCACCGCCCCACCTGCTCCCCACCCGACGACGGGCCGCGCCCGTCGGCGCGCGCCCGTCCCGACCGAACCGGACCCCCATGGCCTCCACCACCGCAGCACCCCCCGACGGCGGCACGCCGCTCGTCGTGCTCACCCCGCGCACCGTCTGGGTGATCTTCGGCGCGCTCCTCGCGTCGATGTTCCTGTCCTCGCTCGACCAGTCGATCGTCGGCACCGCGATGCCGACCATCGTCGGCGAGCTCCACGGCGTCGAGCACCAGGGGTGGGTCATCACCGCCTACATCCTGGCCATCGCGATCGTCATGCCCCTGTACGGCAAGTTCGGCGACCTCTGGGGCCGGCGCTGGCCGTTCCTCGTCGCGATCGGGCTCTTCACCGTCGCGTCCGCCGGCGCCGGGTTCGCGCAGTCGTTCCCCGAGCTCGTCGCGTGGCGCGGCGTGCAGGGCCTCGGCGGCGGCGGGCTCATGATCCTGTCGCAGGCGATCATCGCCGACATCGTCCCTGCCAAGGACCGCGGCAAGTACATGGGCCCGATGGGCGCGCTGTTCGGCATCGCGGCCGTCATCGGCCCCCTCCTCGGCGGCTGGTTCACCGAGGGCCCCGGCTGGCGCTGGGCGTTCTGGATCAACGTCCCGATCGGCGTGGCCGCGTTCGCCGTCGCGTGGGTCGCGCTCCGCCTCCCGACCCACCGGGCCGGCCGCAGGATCGACGTCGCAGGGATCGTCCTCATGGTCGTCGCCACGTCCGGCATCGTGCTCGTCACGAGCTGGGAGTCGCTCACCGGCTCGCGCGGCTACGACTGGTCCGACCCGTGGCTCCTCGCGCTCGTCACCGCGGTCGTCGTCTCGGTCGCCCTCTTCGTCGTCGTGGAGAACCGCGCCGAGGAGCCGCTCCTGCCGCTGCACCTGTTCAAGAACCGCACCTTCACCATCGCCACGCTCATCGGGCTCGTGCTCGGCATGGGCATGTTCTCCGCGCTCGCGTTCCTGCCGACGTTCCTCCAGATGTCGACCGGCGCCGGCGTGACCGAGTCCGGGTTCCTGCTCCTGCCCATGATGGCGGGCGTCATGCTCACCGCGATCGGCTCCGGCATCGCGATCACGAAGACCGGTCGCTACAAGGTCTTCCCGGTCGTCGGGCTCGCGATCACCGCCGCCGGGATGGTGTGGCTCACGCGCATCACCGGCGACATGTCCATGTGGCTGTTCGGCGCCATGATCTTCGTCCTCGGCGCCGGCATGGGCCTCGTCATGCAGACGATCGTCCTCGCCGTGCAGAACGCCGTCGACCCGCACGAGCTCGGCACCGCGACGAGCGCGAACAACTTCTTCCGCGAGATCGGCGCCGCCGTCGGCACCGCCCTGTTCAGCACGATCTTCACGTCCCGCCTCGCGGACAACCTCGACGGCGTCTTCGCCGGGCTGCCCGCCGGGTCCGCCCCGGCCGGCGCCGAGGGCTCCTCCCTCACGCCCGAGGTCGTGGAGCAGCTCCCCGAGCCGCTCCACACCGGGGTCGTCGACGCGTTCGCCGACGCGCTCGCCCCCGCGTTCTGGTACCTCCTGCCCCTCGTCCTCGTCGGGTTCGTCCTCGCGCTCTTCCTGCGCGAGGTGAAGCTCTCCGACGTCGCCGGGATGGTCGCGCGCGGCGAGGCCGTCGCGGACCACGGCGACCTCGTCGAGGACGCCCCCGCACCGGCCGCCGACGGCGCCGGGTCCCCCGACGCCGTCGTCGTCACGGCGAGCGGTGCCGGGACCGGCGACCACCCGGGGGACCGGGAGCGCGACGGCGCGCCGGTATCCTGACCGGGTGAGCACCCCGCCGTCGCAGCCCGCCGCGCAGCCGTCCCGCTACGGCCGCGCGGCGGGCCCGGTGCGCCCGTCGCCGGGCGACCGCATCAAGCCCAAGAAGCCCGCGAAGGTCCAGTTCGCCTCGACCACGCTCCTGCTCGAGGCGTTCCTCGTCGTGTTCGCCACGCTCGTCGCCTACGGCCTGAGGAACGTCCCGTACTCGCGCGGCCCCCTCGAGCTGCCGAACGCCGCGTCCATCTGGCTCGTCGGCGGCGTGCTCGCCGTCGTGCTCCTCGTGCTGTCGCGCACGGTCGGCACGCCCGGGGGCTACGTCGCCGGGTCCGTCGTCCAGGTGCCCGTCCTCGCCTTCGGGCTCGTCGTGCCCATGATGTTCGTCGTCGGCGGCCTGTTCGTCGTCCTCTGGGTCGTCTCGCTGCGCCTCGGCGGCCGCATCGACCGCGAGCGCGCTGCCTACGACGCCTCGCACCCCGAGACCGCGCCCAACGCCGACTGACGCCGCACCGGCACCCGGACGGGCGCGGACGCCCCGCACCGCGCACCGCGCGCGGCCGGTAGGCTCGGCGACCATGACCGACGTCGCACCCGCACTGACCGAGACCATCGAGCGCACCCTCATCCTCGTCAAGCCCGACGGCGTCCGCCGCGGCCTGTCCGGCGAGATCCTGCGGCGCGTCGAGGCCAAGGGCTACACGCTCGTCGCCGTGCGCCTGCTCGACGCGACCCCCGAGCTGCTCGCCGCCCACTACGCCGAGCACGAGGGCAAGCCGTTCTTCCAGCCGCTCGTCGACTTCATGCTCTCCGGCAAGATCCTCGCGGTCGTCGCCGAGGGCCAGGGCGTCATCCCCGGCTTCCGCGCGCTCGCCGGCGCGACGAACCCCACCGAGGCGCTCCCCGGCACGATCCGCGGCGACCTCGGCCGCGACTGGGGCCTCAAGGTCCAGCAGAACCTCGTGCACGGCTCGGACTCGCCCGAGTCCGCCGCGCGCGAGATCGCGCTCTGGTTCCCCGAGCTCGGCTGACACGTTCTCGCCGGCGCCCCGTCCCGGTCTCCCGGGGCGGGGCGTTCGCTCGCCTGCTGGCCGGTTGGCGTGCGTGCGTGCGTGGGCGTGCGTCCGCCGGTGCCTGCGCGAGGGGGCGGGGCGGGTCTTCCATCCGCCGCTCGTCCCTCGCGGCTCCCGCCAGACCCGCCACGACCCGCCCCGCCCCTCGCTCCGGCACCGGCTCTGTGGTCGTCCCACCGCCCAGGGTCCGTCCCTCCCGCACCGGCTCGGTGGTCGTGCCTCGTCGCAGGTCTCGCCATCGGATCCCTGCGCTCGGGAACCAGCTCAGCGGTCGTGTCGCCGCCGACTCTTCGGCTCCTCGGGCGTCGATCGACGCCCGGGCCGCGCGGGGCGGAGATCCGCGGGTTCGTCGGGGGCCGCCACTAGGCTCGGGTCCGTGCACCTCAAGACCCTGACGCTGCGCGGCTTCAAGTCGTTCGCGTCCGCGACGACGCTGAGCTTCGAGCCCGGCGTGACGTGCGTCGTCGGCCCGAACGGGTCGGGCAAGTCCAACGTCGTCGACGCGCTCGCGTGGGTCATGGGGGAGCAGGGCGCGAAGACGCTGCGCGGCGGCAAGATGGAGGACGTCATCTTCGCCGGGACGGCGGGCCGGCCCCCGCTCGGGCGGGCCGAGGTGTCCCTGACGATCGACAACACCGACGGCGCGCTGCCGATCGACTACACCGAGGTGACGATCTCCCGCACGCTGTTCCGCAGCGGCGGGTCGGAGTACGCGATCAACGGGAGCGCGTGCCGACTGCTCGACATCCAGGACCTCCTGTCCGACTCCGGGCTCGGTCGCGAGATGCACGTCATCGTCGGGCAGGGCCAGCTCGACGCCGTCCTGCGCGCGACGCCGGAGGACCGCCGCGGCTTCGTCGAGGAGGCCGCGGGCGTCCTCAAGCACCGCAAGCGCAAGGAGAAGGCGCTCCGCAAGCTCGACGCGATGCAGGCGAACCTCACGCGGCTCGCGGACCTCACCACGGAGATCCGGCGCCAGCTCGGCCCGCTCGGGCGGCAGGCGGAGATCGCGCGCAAGGCCGCGACCATCCAGGCCGACCTGCGCGACGCCAAGGCGCGCCTGCTCGCCGACGACCTCGCGCAGCTCACCGCGACCCTCGAGCAGGAGATCGCGGACGAGGCGGCGCTGCGCGCCCAGCAGGCCGAGGTCGAGCGCGCGCTCGCCACGGCACGCGACGGGCTCGGCCGTCTCGAGCGCGAGGCGGCCGAGGCCGCGCCCGCGCTCGGCGCCGCGACCGACGTCTGGTTCCGCCTCTCGTCGCTGCGCGAGCGCCTGCGCGGCACGCAGACGCTCGCCGAGGAGCGCGTGCGCCTGCTCGGGCGCCCCGAGGCCGCGCCGCGCGGCCAGGACCCCGACGAGCTCGAGGCGCAGGCGGAGCGCGTGCGCGCGACCGAGGCCGAGCTCGAGGCGGAGGTCGCCCGCGCGCGCGACGCGCTCGCGGCGGCCGTCGCCGAGCGCGAGGACGTGGAGCGGTCCGCCGGGGAGGCGGAGCGCGCCGTCGCGACGCTGCTGCGCGGCGCCGCGGACCGCCGCGAGGGCCTGGCGCGGCTCGCGGGGCAGGTCGCCGCGCAGCGCACGCGCGTGGAGGCGGCGGAGGCGGAGATAGGGCGCCTGCGGGAGTCGCTCGCCGAGGCCGAGCAGCGCGGCACCCAGGCGCGCACCGAGTTCGCGGTGCTCGAGACCCAGGTGGTCGGCGCCGAGGAGGGCGAGGAGGGCCTCGACGCCGAGCACGAGGCCGCGGCCGACGAGGTCGAGCGCACGACGGCCGCCGTGAAGGCGCTCGAGGACGAGGCCGCCGCGGCCGACCAGGAGCGTGCCACGTGGAGCGCGCGCACCGAGGCGCTCGAGCTGAGCCTCGACCGCAAGGACGGCGCGGGCGCGCTGCTCGCGGCCGACGGCGTCGGGGTCCTGGGGTCGCTCGCGGCGCTGCTCGGCGTCGAGGCCGGGTACGAGGACGCGGTCGCCGCGGCGCTCGGCCCCGCGGCGGACGCCGTCGCGGTCGAGTCCGTCGACGCCGCGGTCGACGCGCTGCGCTACCTGCGCACCGAGGACGCCGGACGCGCGGGGCTCGTCGTCGCGGGCGACGCGGCGGGCGAGGACGGCACGCCCGCGGGCGTGACGCTGCCCGACGGCGCGCGCTGGGCCGTCGAGGTCGTCACGGCGTCCGGCGGGACGGGCCGCGCGGTGCGGTCCCTGCTCGCGGGGGTGGCCGTCGTCGACGACCTCGCGGACGCGCGGGCCCTCGTCGCGCGCCACCCGGAGGTCGCCGTCGTGACGCGCGGCGGGGACCTCCTCGCCGCGACGCGCGCCTGGGGCGGGTCGGCGTCGGCGCCCAGCGTGCTCCACCTGCAGTCCGCGCTCGACGAGGCGCGCACCGCCCACGACGACGCCGCCGCCCGCGCCGAGCGTGCGCGGTTCGCTCTCGTGGGCGCGCGCGAGGCCGAGCAGGCGGCGCGCGCCCGGTACGACGACACGCTCGAGCGGCTCAACGAGTCGGACGCGCGGCTCGCCGCCGTCGCCGAGCAGCTCGGCCACCTCGGCGCGACGGCCCGCTCGGCGGCCGCCGAGGCGGAGCGCGTCCGCGCGTCCCTCGCCCGCGCGTCGCAGGACCTCGACGACGCACGGGGGGCGCTCGCGGGCCTCGTGGAGCGGCTCGAGGCCGCGGAGGCCGCGCCCGAGCAGTCCGAGGAGGCGGTGGCCGAGGCGACCGCGGAGCGTGACCGACTGCTCGCGCTCGCCTCCGCGGCGCGCACGGCGGAGACCGAGGCGCGGCTGGCGCTGCGCACGAGCGAGGAGCGCTCGCGCGCGGTCGCGGGTCGCGCGCAGTCGCTCGCCCGCGCGGCCGCCGCCGAGCGCGAGGCGCGCTAGCGCGCGGCTCGCCGGGAGGC
>NZ_JAAFAN010000038.1:0-42728 GCF_010287905.1 Cellulosimicrobium composti | reverse complement strand
AGCGCGTTGTGGCCCGCGACGATCATGCAGATGCACCCGCACGCGACGGTGCTGGTCGACGACGCCGCGGCCTCGCGTCTGCAGCTCGCGGACTACTACCGCCAGACGTACGCGTCCAAGCCCGACTGGCAAGGCCTGTAGCCGATCTCTCGATGAACTCTCGCGGGCCGTCGCCCGCGAGGCACAGCCGCCCGTCGGCGCGCGGTCCACGCCCCTGGACCGCAGCGCCGGCGGGCTTCGTCGTCGTACGCCCCCATCCTTGGAGAATCGGCGGGAGGCGATCTGTAAGATCCGCTGACAATGTCTTGCATCTTGGTCGCGAGCCTGCCAAGGTCTCAGGTGGCACCAACGCCGGTGCCGTCCGATGTGGGGGTATGTCGATGAAGAAGAAGCTTGCCGGGCTCATGCTCGGCGCAGGTCTCGTCCTCGGTCTCGCGGTCGCCCCGGTGGGCGCGGCATACGCCAACGGTGGCGTGTCCTGCCCGTCCGGGCGGACGGTGTACTTCACGTCCTCGTCACCGTTCAAGGTCAGGGTGTACCCGCCCCAGGGTGGGCAGCTCTACTCGAGCACCAAGGTGGGCACGCAGTACCGGGTGTACACGGGCCGCCAGAGCATCCTCGAGTGGCACGCGGTGAGCGGCAATCCCTCGGTGGGCTGCGCGGTCTGAGGTCGTCGTCCGTGGGGCGGGAGGCCTGCCCCACGGACTCGCCCTCGGCAGCTGGTCGACACGCCCCCGTTGCATCTCTCCGGTCTCGCCCGGAGTCCGGTAGGGACTCGCGGCGGACAAACGGTCACGGGATGTCCAGGCTCGACTGTCGCCCCCACGCCGTAGACTTCGTCCATGATCGAACTCCGCGCGAGCACGCCCCCCGGGGGTCCCGAGGACCCGTTCCGGAACCCTGCGACCGAGCCGACCACCGGCACGTCGACCGGGGTGCTCGAGCGCGAGGAGACGCGCGAGCAGACCGAGCCGGGCGACCACGAGCGCTTCGCGCACTACGTGCGCAAGGAGAAGATCATGGAGTCGGCGCTGTCCGGCAAGCCCGTGATCGCGCTGTGCGGCAAGGTCTGGGTCCCGGGTCGCGACCCGAACAAGTTCCCCGTGTGCCCCACGTGCAAGGAGATCTACGACGGTCTGCGGGACCCGCAGGACGGCGAGGGTGACTCCGGCAAGTGAGCGGGGAGCACCACTCGACGTCCACCGGTCACTCCGCCCCCGACTCCCGTAGCAGGACCAGCCCGCCCGCGCCGCAGAGCCCCTCGTCGGCTGCGGCGTCGCACCTGTCGCCCGCGTTCCCGCGCCGTGCCCCGTGGGGCTCGGCGTCGAAGCTGCGCGCCTGGCAGGCGGAGGCGCTGGAGCTGTACCGCACGCGCGCGCCGCGCGACTTCCTCGCTGTGGCGACGCCAGGTGCCGGCAAGACGACGTTCGCGCTGCGGGTCGCGACCGAGCTGCTGGAGCAGGGCGTGGTGCGGCGTGTGACGGTCGTCGCGCCGACCGAGCACCTCAAGCACCAGTGGGCGGACGCGGCGGCGCGCGTCGGCATCCGGATCGACCCGAACTTCCGCAACAGCCAGGGCCGGCACGGCGCGCACTACGACGGCGTCGCGCTCACCTACGCGCAGATCGCCGCGAAGCCGGCGCTGCACGCGGCGCGCACGACCGCCGACCGCACGCTCGTCATCCTCGACGAGGTCCACCACGGCGGTGACGCGCTGTCGTGGGGCGACGCCGTGCGCGAGGCGTTCGAGGACGCGACCCGGCGCCTGGCGCTCACCGGCACACCCTTCCGCTCGGACACGGCCGCGATCCCGTTCGTCGAGTACGAGCGCGGGCCGGACGGCATCCGGCGGTCGCGCGCCGACTACACGTACGGCTACGGCGACGCGCTGCGCGACCACGTCGTGCGCCCGGTCCTGTTCCTGTCCTACTCCGGGAACATGCGCTGGCGCACGAAGTCGGGCGACGAGGTGAGCGCGCGCCTCGGCGAGGCGCTCACGAAGGACATGACGGGGCAGGCGTGGCGGACCGCGCTCGACCCGAACGGCGAGTGGATCCCGTCGGTGCTCGCGGCGGCGGACAAGCGACTCACGGAGGTGCGGCGCGCCATCCCGGACGCGGGCGGCCTCGTCATCGCGACCGACCAGACGGACGCGCGCGCCTACGCCGGCCACCTCGCGCGCATCACCGGTGAGTCGCCCACGGTCGTGCTCTCCGACGACGACGGCGCGAGCAGCCGCATCGAGGAGTTCTCCGACGGCCACGGGCGCTGGATGGTCGCGGTCCGCATGGTGTCGGAGGGCGTCGACGTCCCGCGGCTCGCGGTCGGCGTGTACGCGACCTCGACGGCGACGCCGCTGTTCTTCGCGCAGGCCGTCGGGCGCTTCGTCCGTGCGCGCCGCCGGGGCGAGACGGCGTCGGTCTTCCTGCCGAGCGTGCCGCACCTGCTGGAGCTCGCGAACGGCCTCGAGATCGAGCGCGACCACGCGCTCGACCGGCCGCTCACCGCCGAGGAGCAGGGCGAGGGGTTCAACCCCGAGGACGCGCTCATGGCGGAGGCGAACCGCGAGGAGAAGGCGTCGGGGGAGCTCGTCCAGGGCTCGTTCGAGGCGCTCGAGGCGCAGGCGTCGTTCGACCGCGTCCTCTTCGACGGCGGCGAGTTCGGCACGGGGGCGGACGTCGGCTCGGACGAGGAGCTCGACTTCCTCGGGCTCCCGGGGCTGCTCGACGCCGACCAGGTGACCACGCTGCTGCGCCAGCGCCAGGCGGACCAGATGAGCCAGCGCTCGAGGAGCGCACGGTCGGCGGAGCAGGAGCGTGCGGAGATGGACCACCGCCGCGCGGCCGAGCTGCGCAAGGAGCTCCAGCAGCTCGTCTCGGCGTGGGCGCGGCGCAGCGGGCAGCCGCACGGCTCGGTGCACAACGAGCTGCGACGCCGGTGCGGCGGCCCTGAGGTGCCGCTCGCGACGGTCGAGCAGCTCGACGCGCGCGTCGCGACCGTGCGCGGCTGGTTCGTCGGCAAGCGCTAGACGCCGCACCGCCCGGTGCGGCGGCACCACGGGGCGCGACGGACGCGGGTGAGCCCGGGCCCGACCGACGCCGCGGGGCCCCGAGCGAGCCCTCGCGAGCCGCTCAGGGGAGCGTGTGCACGACCGTGGGGATGGCCGGGTCGCCGGCGGAGAGACGCCGCGCGCCGCGCGGGAGCTCCGCACGGGCCTCGCGGTGGCGGTGCGCGGCGTTCTGCACGCCGTACGAGCCGACCCACCGCGAGTCGACGGCACCGTCGACGACGAGCGGCACCTGGAGGCGGCGCAGGTCGCCGTCGTCGGGCTCCCACTCCTGGACGGCGAGGTCGTCGCCGGTCACGACGACCTCCTCGACCGCGCGCCCGTCCACGTCGTAGCGGCGGGCGGCGCACTTGCGGCCGCCCGTGCTCGTCTTGGCGGTCGACGCCTTGGCGACCGGCTGGAGCACTCCTGAGGAGTCGGCGCGCGCGACGAGCTTGTAGACCATCCCGCACGTGGGAGCGCCCGAGCCGGTGACGAGCGACGTGCCGACGCCGTACGAGTCGACGGGCGCGGCGGCCAGCGACGCGATGGCGTACTCGTCGAGGTCTGATGTCACGGTGATCTTCGTGTCGTGGGCGCCGAGCGAGTCGAGCTGGCGGCGCACCTCGACGGCGAGGACGCCCAGGTCGCCCGAGTCGAGGCGCACGGCGCCGAGCCGTCCGCCGGCGGCGCGGACCGCGTTCTGCACGCCCTTGCGCACGTCGTAGGTGTCGACGAGGAGCGTGGTCCCGGGCCCGAGCGAGGCGACCTGCGACGCGAACGCCGACTCCTCGTCGTCGTGCAGGAGCGTGAAGGCGTGGGCTGCGGTGCCGATCGTCGTCAGGCCGTAGCGGCGGCCCGCCTCCAGGTTCGACGTCCCCGCGAACCCGCCCACGACGGCCGCACGGGCCGCGGCGACGGCCGCCTGCTCGTGCGCGCGGCGCGCGCCCATCTCCAGGCACGGCCGCTCGACGGCGGCGCTCGTCATGCGCGACGCGGCGGACGCGACCGCGGAGTCGTAGTTGAGGATCGACAGCACGAGCGTCTCGAGCAGCACGGCCTCGGCGAACGTGCCCTCGACGGTCATGACGGGGGACTGCGGGAAGAAGACCTCGCCCTCGGGGTACCCGGTGATCGAGCCCGTGAACCGGTAGTCGGCGAGGAACTCGAGCGTTCGCTCGTCCACGACGTCCTGCGACCGCAGCCAGTCGAGCTCCTCGGTCGAGAAGCGGAACGACGCGAGCGCCTCGAGGACGCGGCCCGTGCCGGCGAGGACCCCGTACCGCCGGCCCGGGGGCAGGCGGCGCGTGAAGACCTCGAACAGGCAGTGCCGCTCGGCGGTGCCGTCCGCGAGCGCGGCCTGGAGCATCGTCAGCTCGTACCGGTCCGTGAGGAGCGCGGTCGACGCCGACGGCCAGTAGGGCGGGCGCGGGGGCGAGGTGAGGCGGGCAGCGCTGTCGGCGGCGAGAGGGGCGACGCTGCCCGGGTCGGCGATGCTCATGCGGACCACGGTAGGGCAGCGGCGCCTGCCGTGGGTGCTGAGAACGCCCCGAATACAGTGGTGACGTGAGACCTCAGCCGATCTTCACCCGCGCCGGTGGCGCGCGGGCGTCCGTGACCGTGCCCGAGGAGGCGACGCGCGCCGACGAGGCGACCCGGCTCGACAGCCCGTGGGCGACCGTCGTGTGGAACGACCCGGTGAACCTCATGAGCTACGTCGCCTACGTGTTCGAGTCCTACTTCGGCTACCCGGCGGCGCGCGCGCACGAGCTCATGCTCCAGGTGCACCGGGAGGGGCGCGCCGTCGTCTCGACCGGCGACCGCGAGCGCATGGAGGTCGACGTGCAGGCGATGCACTCGTTCGGTCTGTGGGCCACGCTGCAGAAGGACGGCGAGCAGTGAGGCCGTTCCGCGCCGAGGCGCACGGGTACGTCGCGGAGCTCGAGCCGTCGGAGCGGATCGTGCTCGCGCAGCTCGCGGGCGACGTCGCGCAGATGCTCCAGGAGGGCGTGCCGGGTCGCGGCCCGGGAGGGGCCGGCCCGGGGGCGGGCGAGCCCGACGACGCGTGGTCGCCGCCCGGGTGGACCGGCCCGGTGCCGGGCAGGCCTGGTGATGGTGGGGGAGCGGCGACGCCCCCGCCCGACCCCGCGGTGCGGCGTCTGCTCCCGGACGCCTCCGACGACGCCGAGGTGGCCGCGGAGTTCCGGCGCTTCACGCAGGACGACCTCGCGGCGCGGAAGGTGGGCCGGCTCGTGCTGCTCGCGCGCAGCCTCGTGGACCACGAGCCGGCGGGGGCGGCGCCGTACGTCGTGGGCCGGGACGAGGCCGAGGACGTCGCGGGGGCGCTGACCGACGTGCGGCTCGTGCTCGCCGAGCGGCTGGGGCTGCGGACCGACGAGCAGGTCGAGGGGCTCTACGACGAGCTGGACCGGGAGGGGGACGACGGCCCGGACGACGGCGAGGTCGGCGGTGCGCCGCGCCGGTTCCTCGTGAGCGTGTTCCTCCTCACGGGGCTGCTGCAGGAGTCGCTCGTCGACGGGATGCTCGCGGACCTGCGTGCGGGGCGCGGGCGTCCCTGAGCAGCGCGGACCGTCGTCGGGCGCCCGTGCGTCGCGTCGCGGCTGCGGCACCCTGTGGGCGCTGCCACAGCGGTGCGGCGCGTCCGGGCGCGCCGCGCGCGCGGACCCGCCAGTAGGCTCGGGCGGGTGAACGACGCTCCCATCGGGATCTTCGACTCGGGCGTGGGCGGCCTGACCGTGGCACGCTCGATCCTCGACCAGCTCCCGAACGAGGCCCTCCACTACATCGGGGACACCGCGAACGGGCCCTACGGTCCCAAGCCGCTCGCGGCCGTCCGGGCGATGGCGCTGGCGATCATGGACCAGCTCGTCGACGACGGCGTGAAGATGCTCGTGATCGCGTGCAACTCGGCGTCGTCGGCGGTGCTGCGCGACGCGCGCGAGCGGTACACGCAGCGCCACGGGCTCCCCGTGGTCGAGGTGATCCTGCCGGCCGCGCGGCGCGCGGTCGCGGCGACGCGCACAGGCCGGATCGGGGTCATCGGGACGCGCGCGACGATCACGTCGCGCAGCTACGAGGACGCGTTCGCCGTGACGCCCGGGCTCAGCCTGACGACGCAGGCGTGCCCCGAGTTCGTGCCGCTCGTCGAGCAGGGCGTCACGTCCGGCCCGGAGGTCCTGGAGGTCGCGCACCGCTACCTCGACCCGGTGAGGGCGGCGGGCGTGGACACGCTCGTGCTCGGCTGCACGCACTACCCGCTGCTGACGGGCGCGATCTCCTACGTCATGGGCGAGGAGGTCACGCTCGTGTCGAGCGCGGAGGAGACGGCCAAGGACGTGTACCGCACGCTCGTCGCGCACGACCTCGAGCGGTCGCGCGACGCGGGGCCGCCGCAGCACCGGTTCCTCGCGACGGGGAGCGCGGAGCCCTTCGAGCACCTCGCGCGGCGGTTCCTCGGGCCCGAGGTGCTCAGCGTGGAGGCCCTCTGATGCGCCTCGTCACGGTCGGCTGCTCCGGGTCGTTCGCGGGCCCGGACTCGCCCGCGTCGTCGTACCTCGTCCAGGTCCCCGCCGCCGAGGCGGCCGCGGCGGGCGCCGAGGCGCGCGACTGGAACGTCGTGCTCGACCTCGGCAACGGCGCGCTGGGCGCGCTGCAGCGCTTCGTCGACCCGCTCGACGTGGACGCCGTCGCGCTGTCCCACCTGCACCCGGACCACTTCGTCGACGTGTGCGGGCTGTACGTCTACCTGCGGTACCACCCGGAGCGCGGGTCGGTGCGCACGGGCGTCCCGAGCCGCCTGCGGGTGCTGGGCCCCACCGGGACGGCGGCCCGGCTCGAGGCCGCGTACGGCGCGGAGCCCGGGGACGGCATGGGCGAGGAGCTCGACGTGCGCACGTGGGAGCCGGGCGCCCCGGTGCGGGTCGGGCCGCTCACGCTCGAGCCGTTCCGCGTGTTCCACCCGGTGGAGGCGTACGGCGTGCGCGTCACGGGCCCGTCGTCGCTGCGCCCGGGCGAGCAGGCCGTGCTCGCGTACACGGGGGACACCGACGCGTGCGACGGCGTCGTGGACCTCGCGCGCGACGCCGACCTGCTGCTCTCGGAGGCCGCGTTCCACGAGGGCCGGGACGACGGCGTCGAGCGGGGCATCCACCTCACGGGCCGCCGGGCGGGCGAGGTCGCGACGGCCGCGGGGGCGCGCCGCCTCGTCCTCACCCACCTGCCGGCGTGGAACGACCCGCAGCGCTCGCTCGCCGAGGCGCGCGAGGTCTACGACGGCCCGCTCGACGTCGCGAGCACGGGCGCGGTCTTCGACGTCTGACGCGCCCGGCGGGCGGGGGTGGTCGGTAGGGTTGGCGGCATGACCACCCCCGATCCCTCCGGCACGCCCGCGCCCGTCGTGCGCGCCGACGGCCGCGCGCCCGACCAGCTCCGCCCCGTGACCATCACCCGCCACTGGCTCGACCAGGCCGAGGGCAGCGTGCTCGTCGAGTTCGGGCGCACGCGCGTGCTGTGCGCGGCGTCGTTCACGGAGGGCGTGCCGCGCTGGCGCAAGGGGTCGGGCGAGGGCTGGGTCACGGCCGAGTACGCGATGCTGCCGCGCGCGACGAACGAGCGCAGCCAGCGCGAGTCCGTCAAGGGCAAGATCGGCGGGCGCACGCACGAGATCTCGCGCCTCATCGGCCGGTCCCTGCGCGCGATCATCGACGTCTCCGCGCTCGGCGAGAACACCATCGTGCTCGACTGCGACGTCCTGCAGGCCGACGGCGGCACGCGCACCGCCGCGATCACGGGCGCCTACGTGGCGCTCGCGGACGCCGTCGCGTGGGGCCAGCGGCACGGGCACGTCAAGGGCGGCAAGCCCGTCCTCACGGACTCGGTCGCGGCCGTGAGCGTCGGGATCATCGACGGCACCCCGATGCTCGACCTCCCGTACGTCGAGGACGTGCGGGCCGAGACGGACATGAACGTCGTGGTCACCGGGTCGGGCACGTTCGTCGAGGTGCAGGGCACGGCCGAGCACGCGCCGTTCGACCGCGCCGAGCTCGACGCGCTGCTCGACCTCGCGGTCGCGGGCACTGCCGACCTCACCGCGATCCAGCGCGCCGCGCTCGCGCAGGACGCCCGGTGAGCGACGCCGTCGCGGGCGCCGGCGGGAGCGGCGTCGTCGTGCCCGACGGCGCGCGCCTCGTCCTCGCGACGCACAACCGGGGCAAGATCGCCGAGCTGCGCGCGATCCTCGCGGCCGAGCTCGACGCGCACCCGGGTCTCGAGCTCGCGCCCGGGGCGATCGTCGGCGCCGGCGACGTGGGTGCGCCCGAGCCCGTGGAGGACGGCGTGACGTTCGCCGAGAACGCGCTCCTCAAGGCGCGCGCGCTCGTCGCCGCGACCGGGCTGCCCGCCGTGGCGGACGACTCCGGTCTCGCCGTCGACGTGCTGGGCGGCGCGCCGGGCATCTTCTCCGCGCGCTGGGCGGGGCGCCACGGCGACGACGCCGCGAACCTCGAGCTCCTGCTGGCCCAGCTCGCGGACGTGCGCGCCGAGCACCGCGCGGCCGGGTTCGTGTGCGCGGCGGCGCTCGTCGCGCCGGACGGCACCGAGGTCGTGCGCACGGGCGAGATGCGCGGGACGCTGCTCACCGCGCCGCGCGGCACGAACGGGTTCGGCTACGACCCGATCCTGCTGCCCGACGAGCAGCCGGGCGACGGGGCGGGCCGGTCCGCCGCAGAGCTGAGCCCGGCCGAGAAGAACGCCATCAGTCACCGCGGCAAGGCGTTCCGCGCGCTCGCGCCCGACGTCGTGGCCGTCCTCGGCGCACGCTAGGGGACGCGCGACAGGGGAGCGGGGCGGTGACGCGCGCGCCCGCCCGGTCCCGTCAGCGGGACGGGCGGGCGCCGTCGCGCGGGGCGCGGCCCGCGAGCTCCGCGGCCCGGCGGCGCCGCTCGGCGGGCCGGAGCACGCCGACGAGCGCGACGACGCCCCGCCAGCCGAGCATCGTCACGGCGAGGAAGCCGAACGACACGACCTGGAAGGCCGGCGCGACGCCCTGCCCCGTGAGGACCCGCAGGAGCACCCCGAGCGCCCACGCGCAGCCCCACACCACGACGCCCGTCGGCCACGGCCGTGCGGGGTGCCGCCACGCACGCGTGACGAGCCAGCCGACCGCGGCTCCCGCCGCGAACGGCCACGCGACGACGAGCAGCCGCGCCGCACCCTCGTCGGCCGCGTGCGTCGCGAGACCGCCGCTCGCGAGCGCGAGGACGCACGCGACGTCGGCGAGGGCGGCGAGGGCGACGACCGCGGGACGCGCGCGGCCCGCAGGAGCGGTGCTCATGCCGTCGACGCTACCGCCTGCCGAGGCCCGCCACGGCCGCGCCGACGTGGCGTGCGACACCCCCGCGAACACCCCTCACAGGGGGAGCAGCCCCGGGACCTGCCACGCGCCGTCGAGCACCTCGGGGCGCGGCCGGTAGAGCCGGACGAGGAAGTTCCAGCCGTCGGGCACGGGGATCGCGTTCGGCTCGTCCGCCGGGTCGTCCGGCGGGACGAACCGCACCGTGACCGCGCCGTCGGCGTCGCGGACGCCCGTGATGTTGTTGACGGAGTAGCGGCCCTGCGGGTTGGGCGCGAAGAAGCCCTGCGCGTCGTACACGGACACCGACCAGAACGCGTCGACCGGGACGTCGCGCAGCGTCAGCGCGTACCGCCCGACGGGCAGCCCCGGGTCGACCCCGACGTACGACGCCTCGCTCGTCGGCAGCCCGCCCCAGCCCGCGGCGGTCCCGACGAGATGCCGCACGGGGTCCACCTGCTCGCGCGTGCCGAACATGCGGTCGAACCCGCGCAGCCCCGCGGCGAGCCGCAGGAGCGCGCCCCGCGTCGCGTCGAGGCTCGCGGCGTCCCAGTCCGGCGCGACGAACGGCTCGGCCGATCCCGCGGTGAGGGTCAGCGCGTCCTGGAGCGCGGTCACGGCCGCGACGTCGCCCGGGTCCTGAGGGTCGACGAGGACGCGGACCGCCACGACCGCGTACCGCGTGCCGACCCGGGCGGCGTCGAGCGGGTACGTGCCCGGGTCGTGCAGCACGTCGCGCACGAGGTGGTCGTTGTCCAGCACCATCGCGGACAGGTAGCGCCCGCCCGCGTCCGGCAGCGTGAGGGTCGCGCCGCCGGCGAGGTCCACGACGGCGAAGCTGTAGAGCGTGTCCCGGTTGAGGCGCACCACGGTCTGGCGGTCCACCGGCGCGGGCTCGCGGTTGTGCCGGAACCGGTTGACCCCGCCCGCGTCGCGCTGCAGGTCGGCAAACATGCGGTCGGTCTCGGCGCGGACGAACGTGTCCACGTCGACGTGGTGGGACATGGCGCCTCCTGGGCGGACGGTGCGGGCGGGAGAAGCGAAGCACACGGGCCGTCGTCGTGCGCGCCGAGGACGGCACCTAGGGTGGTCCCCGTGCACCTCGCGGCCGACGACCTCGCCTTCTCCTACCCCGGACGCCCCGTCCTCGACGGCGTGGGGCTGCGCGTCGCGCCCGGGACCCGGCTCGGCGTCGTGGGCGAGAACGGCACGGGCAAGTCGACGCTCCTGCACGTGCTCGCGGGCGACCTCGTGCCGAGCCGCGGCGAGGTGCGCCGCGCGGGCTCGCTCGCGCTCGTCGAGCAGGAGCTCGCGATCGAGCCCGGGCAGACCGTGGGCACGCTCGTCGCCGGGACCCTCGCGGGGCTGCGCGCCGTCGCCGCCGAGCTGGAGGCCGCGGCCCGCGAGTTCGACCACGAGGCGGGCGACCTCGCCGAGCTCACCGAGATCCTCGCCCGCGCCGAGCACCTCGCCGTGTGGGACGCCGACCGCCGGGTCGACGTCGCGCTCTCGCGCCTCGGCGCGTGCCGCGACCGCGACCGCGAGCTCGCCACGCTGTCCGTGGGCGAGCGCTACCGCGTGCGCCTCGCGTGCCGGCTCGCCGGGCGCGCCGACCTGCTGCTCCTCGACGAGCCCACCAACCACCTCGACGCCGGCGGCATCGACTTCCTCACGGGCGAGCTCGTCGCGTGGCGCGGCGGCGTGGTCATGGTCACGCACGACCGGCAGCTGCTCGACGACGTCGCGACCGAGATCCTCGACCTCGACCCGTCGATGGACGGCAGGCCCGTGCTCTACGGGCAGCCGGGCTACCTCTCCTACCGCTTCGCGAAGAACCAGGCGCTGCACCGCTGGCGCCAGCGGTTCCGGGCCGAGCAGAAGCGCGCCGAGAAGCTCGCCGCCGTGCTCGACGCGTCGTACGAGGGGCTGTCGGACGAGTGGCGCCCGCCCAAGGGCAGCCAGAAGCACCGCCGCGCGACGCGCGCGCGGATCCACGTCAAGGCCGCCGACCGGCGCCTGCAGCAGCTCGAGGCCGAGGCCGTCGAGGTGCCCGTGCCGCCGCTCCAGCTCGTGTTCCCCGAGCTGCCCGCGATGTCTCCGGGCTGGGACCCGGGCGACCCGGTGCTCGAGCTGCGCAGCCCGCGCGTCGGGCCCGACGGCGCTGCGCGCCTCGACCTGCCCGGCACCCGGGTCGCGCTCCCGCCCTCCGGGCGCCTGCTCGTGACGGGCCCCAACGGGAGCGGGAAGTCGACGTTCCTCGCGGCGCTCGCGGGCCTCGTGCCGCTCGACCGCGGGACGCGCACCGTGGTGGACGGCGCGCGGCTCGGCGTCGTCGCGCAGGAGGGCCCGTCGCTGCCCCCGGACGCGGAGGCGCGCACGGGCTTCGACGAGTACGCGCGCGAGGCGCTCGACCTGCTCGACGCGGGCCGCCTCGACCCCGACCACCTCGTGCCCGTCGCGTTCCTCGGCCTGCTCACCGAGGAGGACCTCGATCGCCCGCTGCGTGAGCTGTCCGCGGGCCAGCGCCGCCGGTTCGACCTCGCGCGCGCCCTGCTCGCGGCGCCGCACGTGCTCCTGCTCGACGAGCCGACGAACCACCTGTCGATCGACCTCGTCGACGAGCTCACGCAGGCGCTGCGGGTGACGCCCGCGGCCGTCGTCGTCGCGACGCACGACCGCCGCATGCGCGACGACCTCGAGGACTGGCCCCGGCTCGAGCTCGGCGGCTGACAGGGCCGGCGCCGTGGATCAGCGGCCCGCCGGGGCGCTCCCCGCGGGGACCAGCACGTGGCCCAGCGCACGGCCCCACGCGCGCGCCCGGTCGAGCTCGCCCTCGTCGAGCGGCCCCTCGACGTCGCCGACGTAGAACGACGCGGGCGGCACGACGAGCCGGAAGCCCGCCCGACGCAGCACCTTCGCCGCGCCGCGCGCGGCCGACCCGGGCAGCGGCTTGACCTTCGTGACGCGCGTGTCGAACGTCGCGGCGAGCCGCGGCTCGCTCTGGCGGGGGACGGACTCGACCCACTCGCGCAGCCCGGTCTCGCGGTCGGACACGGCGCCGCTCGCGCGCTGCACCGCCTCCGCGCGGGTCGACGGCCGGCTCATCCCGAACGCGTGCGTCGGCCCGCCGACGACGAGCAGCCGGACGTGGCGCAGCGCCTGCGGAGTCGCGGCAGCCTCCTCGACGTCGAGCACGGTGACGCGCACGGCGTCGCACAACCCCTCCGCGACCGCTCGCGCGACCTGCTCGCTGTTGCCGTACATCGACTCGTAGACCACTGCGGCGTCCATGGCGTCCCCTTCGTCACCACGCCGCCCCGACCCGGCGGCGCCTCTCCCTCCAGCGTCGGCCAGGGCCGGCCGCCGGACCCAGGGCCCGACGGGCCGGGGGCGGGGGCCGTTGGTCCCGTCCGGGCGCGAGCGTCAGGGAGCGGCGCGCAGGCGCGCGTCGACGACGCGCACGAGCCACGCGAGGCCGACGAGGACGACCGCCACGACCGCGGTGTTGAGGAGCGCCGGGCCGAGGCCGAGCGTCGTGACGTCGAGGAACGGGTACGGGTACCAGCCGACGACGGCGCCGCGCACGAACGTGTACGCGATCCACGCCAGCGGGTACGCGAGCGACCACCACACGGTCGCGGCGTCCACCCGCGGCCTCGGGCCGACCAGCACCCACGCGACGAGCGCGAGCAGCGGTGCGAGCAGGTGCAGGAGCAGGTCGGACACCTGGCCCGCGGCGCTGAGCTCCGCGATCCCTCGCAGCACCGTCTGGTAGACGACGCCCGTCACCGCGATGCACAGGAGCGCGTCGAGGCGCGCGACCCGGAAGACGGCGCCGTCGCGCGCGGGCCGCACCACGAGCAGCACGGACACGACCCCGACGAGGAGGTTCGACTGGACCGTGAAGTAGGAGAACAGGCGCACGAGCCGCTCGGCCTGGCTCGGCGCGGTGCCCGGGCCGTCGACGAGCGCGATGACGAGCTCCATGACCACGCCCGTGAGCGCCGCGAGCGCGACGAGCGCGTTCAGCACGCGCGCGACGACGAGCCGGCGACCGGGCGCGGCGACGCGCGGGGCGGGCGTCACGGGAGACGGCCGACGTACGCCATCGCCTGGCGCAGCAGCACGCCCTGCCCGCCGCGCATCTCGAGCTGGACCTCGTCGCTGCACGCCTGCTCGGGCGTGAGCCACGCGAGCTCCAGCGCGTTCTGCTGCGGGCGGCAGTCGCCCGTCACCGGCACGACGTACGCGAGGGACACCGCGTGCTGGCGCGGGTCGTGGTACGACGTGATGCCCGGCGTCGGGAAGTACTCGGCCACGGTGAACGGCTGCGGCGAGGCGGGCACCTGGGGGAGGGCGACGGGCCCGAGGTCCTTCTCGATGTGCCGCAGGAGCGCGTCGCGGATGCGCTCGTGGTACATGACGCGGCCCGAGACGAGCGCGCGCGTCATCATGCCGTCGGGCGTGACGCGCAGCAGGAGCCCGACGGCGACGACGTCGCCCGAGTCGTCGACCCGCACGGGCACGGCGTCGACGTAGACGAGCGGGAGCTGGGCGCGCGCGACCGCGATCTCCTCCGGGCTGAGCCAGCCCGCGGGTCGCGGGTTCTCGTGGGAGAAGTCGTCGGGCGGGAAGTCGGCGGTGTCGGTCACGCGACTGTTCTACCCCGAGCGGTGCGGCGGGGCGAGTCCGCTCAGCGCGGGGCGCCGTCCGGGGGCGGCTCGGCGACGCGCGCGACGATCTCGAGGAGGGCGCGCTCGGCGACCGGTCCGGGCAGCACCTCCAGGAGGGCCATGAGCGGGGCCAGGCTGTCGGGCAGCACGCCCACGCCGGGGTCGGCGTCGTCGCCGGCGGCGAGCAGCGGGCCGAGCGCCGCCCAGACCTCGTCGGAGGTCGGCGCGCCCGCGGCGGCCCCCGGCGCCGCGGCGAGCGAGCCGGCGACCGCGGCCAGCGCGGCGCCGACGTCGGGCCGGGGCGCGCCGCGCACGGCGTCGGCCCCGTCGACGAGCGCGGGGACGAGGCCGTCGAGCCCGGCCTCGGTCACGGGGGTCACGGTGAGGTGCGTCGTGTGCGGCAGGCGCGCGCCGTCCTCCTGGACGAGCCCGGGCTGCGGCTGGAGGACCCACCCGCGGGACCGGACGGCGTCGGCCCACAGGTGGGGGTCGACGCGGCGCTCGGGCGCCACGGACTCGTCGGTCGCGACGGCGACGAGCGGCCCCGTGGGGCGCCCGACCACGCGCAGTCCCTCGATCCCGTCGACGGCCGCGTGCAGGGCGCGCGTCGCACGCACGCAGCGCGCCGTCAGCGCCGTGTACCCGGCGGTGCCGAGGGCCTGGCTCACCGCCCACGCCGCGGCGAGCGGGGCCGCCGACCGCGAGCCGGAGATCGTGGGGTTGACGACGGGGTAGCCGGGCCAGCCCGTCGTCGCGAAGAACTGGCGGCGCTGCCGGTCGCGGCCGCGCACGAGCAGGACGGACGTGCCCTTGGGGGCGTAGCCGTACTTGTGCACGTCCGCGGAGATGCTCGTCACGCCCGGGACCGCGAAGTCGAACGGCGGCGGGGTGTCGCCGCCCGCGGCCGCCCAGAACGGCAGGACCCAGCCGCCGACGCACGCGTCGACGTGCACTGGGACGCCGCGCGCGTGCGCCGCCGCCGCCACGTCGGCCACCGGGTCGACCACGCCGTGCGGGTACGAGGGCGCGGACACCACGACGAGCGCGACGTCGTCGCCGAGCGCGGCGACGAGGTCGGCGGTGGCGGGCGTCCCCGTCCCCGGGTCGACGGGGACGAGCGTGAGGTCGACGTCGAGGTACCGGGCGGCCTTGCGGAACGCGGCGTGCACGCTCACGGGGGCCACCACGCGCGGGCGCGCACCCGGGTGCGCCTCGCGGAACGCGTCGCGCGCGATCTTCACGGCGAGCAGGCAGCTCTCGGTGCCGCCCGACGTCACGGAGCCCACGACGGCGTCCGGCCCGTCCGCGGGCCCGGACAGCATCTCGCGCGCGAGCGCGACCAGCTCGCCCTCCATGACCGCGACCGACGTGAACGTCGTCGGGTCGAGGCCGTTGACGGGCTGGACGGCGCGCGCCGCGGCGGCCGCGAGCTCGTCGAGCTCGGGGAGCCCCGGGTCGTAGACGTAGGACAGGACGCGGCCGCCGTGCGTCGGCGCGTCGGCCTCACGGAGCGCGGCGAGCCGGTCGAGGATCCCGTCGGTGCGCAGCGGGACGTCGCCGCCCGTCGCGGCCGCGGGGTGCGGTGCGTCGGCCGACGGGTCAGTCGCGGGATCGGTCGGTCCGTGCGGGGTGGTCACGCGGCAGCTCCGGTGCTGTGTCGTCGATGTCCCCCTTGCGAAGACCGTACCGTACGAGCGGGACCAGGCTCAGCAGCACGAGGACCGCCGGGACGACCGAGAACGCGAGCGCGATCCCGTCGACGGCGGCGGCGGGCTGCGTCGCGACCTCGTCCGCGCGCGTCGAGACGTAGCCCGTCACGCCGAGGACGAGCGACAGCACGGCTGCGCCGAGCGCCATGCCCGTGGTCTCGCCCGCCGTCCACACGCCGCTGAACGCCCCGCCGCGGCCCTCGCCGTGCGTCCGCGCGTCGTGCGCGATGACGTCGGGGAGCATCGCGAGGGGGAGCGCCTGCATGCCCGCGTACGCGACGCCGGCGAGCGCCGTGGGCACGTAGACCCACGCCCCGGGGACCCACAGGAGGGGGATCATCCCGAGCGCGGCGACGGCGAACAGGACGGTCGCGACGACGAAGCCGCGCTCCTTGCCGTCGCGGCGCGCGAGGCGGGTCCACAGCGGCATGCACAGCAGTGCGGGCGCGATGAGGGCGGCGAAGAGGTAGCTCACCGCGGCCTCGTCCTGCAGCACGTAGCGCGCGACGTACGCCGCGCCCGCGAGCATGAGGCCCGTGGCGACGGCCTGGAGGAAGAACGCGACGAGCAGCGTCCGGAAGGGCCGGGACCGGCGCAGGGCGTCGGCCGACTCGCGGACCGCGAGCGCCCACGCGCGCGAGGCGGTCGTCGAGGGCGGGGGAGTCGCGGGCGCGGCTGCCTCGCCGCGCGGCCGCCGGGGCGCGACGCGCGAGGCGACGAGCATGCCCGCTCCGATGACGACGCCGGACACGACGCCCATGACGAGGTAGCCCGTGGTCGAGTCGCCGCCGCCGCGCAGGGCGGGCCCGCCCGCGCCGAACAGGAGGATCGCGAACGCGAGCGCCGCGACGCGCCACGCGAGGAGCCGGGTGCGGCCGTCGTAGGTGGCGTCGAGCTCGGCGGGGAGCGCGATGTACGGGACCTGGAAGAGCGAGAAGGCCGTGGCGGCGAGGAGGAACGCGACGAGCACCCAGATCGCCGCGGCGGTGGGGCCCGCCCCCGCGGGCGCGGCGAACGTGAGCGCGAAGAGCACGGGGAGCGCGAGGGCGCCGACGGTCATGAACCGCCGTCGCGACCCGGTGCGCGCGAGGTCGCGGTCGGACCCGTACCCGATGAACGGGTCGATGAGGACGTCCCACACCTTGGCCCCGGTGACGATGAGCCCGGCGACGGCGGCGGGCACGGCGAGCGCGTCGGTGAGGTACACGAGGAGGACGAGGCCGGGCAGGGTGCCGAAGCCGCCGGTGCCGACGGAGCCCGCGGCGTAGCCCGCGATCGTGGCGCGCGAGAGTCGGGTCGTGGTGGTGGTCGTCACAGGGGCAGCGTAGAGGCTGGTGGGGCGCGCGGCCGGGCGTGCGCCCGTGCCTGCGGGGAATAGGTGGGGGACGATCGTTGCTCTACGAGGCAGAAACCCCACCGTCCAGGAGGATCCCCCATGGCCACGCAGGCACTGACCGAGTCCACGTTCGAGCAGACCATCACCGAGAACGACATCGTCCTCGTCGACTTCTGGGCGGACTGGTGCGGGCCGTGCAAGATGTTCGCGCCGGTGTTCGAGGCGTCGTCGGAGGAGAACCCCGACGTCGTGCACGCCAAGATCGACACGGAGGCGGAGCGCGGCCTGGCCGCGGCGGCGAACATCACGTCGATCCCCACGCTCATGGCCTTCCGCGAGGGCATCCTCGTCTTCTCGCAGCCGGGCGCGCTCCCGGCTCCCGCGCTCAAGCAGGTCGTGGACGCGGTGAAGGGTCTCGACATGGACGACGTGCGCCGGCAGATCGCCGCGGCGAGCGACGGGACGCCCGCGCAGGACGCCTGACGCGACCCGGGGCGCACCGCGCGCCCCAGCACGAACACGCACGGCCCGGCACCCTCGAGGGTGCCGGGCCGTGCGTCGTCTCGGTCAGAGCCGCCACGCGCGCGCAGGGTGCGTGTGGCAGAGAACCGGTGCCCGCACCGGCAGGGGGCAATGGTGCGGGCACCGGCTCTGCCGTCACGCTAGACGGTCAGTTGGACGGTCGTCCAGGTGAGGAGCGGGTGAAGTTTCCCGTTCAACTTTCTGAGAGAGCGCTTACCACCGACACTGGCGTCATGGGGCTGCACTGGAAGCACAAGGACGACGGTACGTACGAGGCGCAGGCGCGTGAGGGCGTCTACCGGATCGCGGCGCGGCGCGAGGAGTGGTGCCTCGAGAAGCCGCACCCGGTGCCGGGACGCATCGGCGGCTTCCGCTCACCCGCGGAGGCGATGGCGTGGGGCGAGGACCTGCACCTCGCCGCGACCGGTCCGCGCGTGCGCACGCCGCAGCCGGCGTGGCCGACGGTCGACGAGTTCGCGCGCGTCGTGGACGTGCAGCCGACCGTCCTGCGTGCGTGGATCGCCGTCCACGCGGGCGGCTCGACGAGCCCCCGCCGTCGGCTCGACCCGACCACGCAGGAGCGGATCAAGGCCTTCTTCGAGGTCAGCGTCGTCCGCTAGGGGTGCCGCGCCGCCCGCCGGGATCCGGCGGACCGACGCCCCGCCCGGCGTCGACAGGACGAGGCGCCGGCGTGCGGTTCCGGCGAGGTGCCGGCCTCAGGACCCCTGGAGGATCTCGTCGAGGGGCCCGACGTCGCGGGTCCCGCTCCGTGCGGCCTGGTCGACGATCACCCGGGCCACGTCCCGCAGGGGGACGTTGCGGTTGTTCGAGCAGTGGCGGATCCGGGCGAACGCCTCGTCCGCGTCGATCCCGTAGGCGCCCATGAGGACGCCCTTCGCCTGCTCGATCCCGCCGCGTGACCGGGCGGACGCCTCGATGTCGTGCCGCGCCCGCTCGTTCGCGAGCGCCGCGACCCGGGCGGTCACGTCGACGACGTAGCCCAGGAGCTCGACGACCTCGCCGCTCTCGCGCTCGCGGCGGCCCTGGCCGAGGAGGACGAGGTGCTTCTCGCGGCCGTGCGCGTCCATGATGCGGTGCATGCTCGCGAACGCCTCGCCGGTCTCCTGCGCCCTGCGGAGCATCGCGCGGACCCGGTCGCGGTCGTCGGGGTGCTTGTGGGCCAGGACCAGCTCGGTCGTCGGCACGACCTCGCCCGGCTCGAAGCCGTGCACCCGGTACGTCCCCGACGACCACCACCAGGTGCCGGTACCCAGGTCGAGGCGGTACTGGCCGATCTGCTGACCCGTGACGGGTGTCAGGAGGTGGTCGGTGGCATGGTCGTCCACGGACATGTCGTTGCTCCGGCTTCTGCAGAGAGATGAGGAGCCAGGTCCAGACTCGACCCTTCGACCGTACGCCCCTTCGGGGAGAAGCGACAGGCGAGACGCCGGCGTCCGTCGGGTTGCGCGGGGCGCCGCGGACCGCGGCGGAGGCTGCGTCGCAGGTGGGGGCGTCGGGCGACGTCCACGCGGTGCGCGAGGCGGGACTCGAACCCGCACGTCCGAGGACACCAGGACCTAAACCTGGCGCGGCTGCCAGTTACGCCACTCGCGCGCGGGGGTCAGTCTACGGCGCGAGCGCCGCGCCCCGGCCCGGTCGCTCCGCCCCGGGGGGCGGCGACCGGACGGCGGCGCGGCGCCCGCGCGGTGGGACTACTTCGGGTCGATGCCCAGGTCGCGGCGCAGCTTCGCGACGTGACCGGTGGCCTTGACGTTGTACTGCGCGAGCTCGACCGCGCCCTCGGGGTCGACGACGACCGTCGAGCGGATCACGCCCACGACCGTCTTGCCGTAGAGCTTCTTCTCGCCCCACGCCCCGTACGCCTCGAGCACCGTCCTGTCCACGTCGGAGACGAGCGGGAACGTCAGGTGCTCGGCCTCGGCGAACGCGGCGAGCTTGTCCACCGGGTCGGGGGAGACGCCGACGACCGCGTACCCGGCACCCTGGAGCGAGGCGAGGCTGTCGCGGAAGTCGCAGGCCTCGGTCGTGCAGCCGGGTGTGCCCGCCGCCGGGTAGAAGTAGACGACGACGTGCTTGCCGCGCAGGTCGGACAGCGTCACGGTGCTGCCGTCGGCGGCGGGCAGGGTGAAGTCGGGAGCGGTGTCGCCGACGGTGAGGCGCGTGGACATGGATCTCCTTCGGTCCGGCCAAGGGTGTGCTTCGAGCGTAGGTGAGGCTCCGCGGCACCGGTAGCGTTGTTGCTGTGAGCAAGACGACGTCCGCCCCCTCGACCACCGCGCGCCCGGCCCGCACGGCCGCGCGCGACCTGCCGATCCGCATGCTGCACGACCGCCTCCTCGTCGAGCCCGAGGTCGACGCGAGCGAGCGTCAGAGCTCGGCGGGCCTCGTGATCCCCGCGACCGCCGTGGGCCCGAAGCGGCTCGCGTGGGCCGTCGTCGTCGCAGCAGGTGAGCACGTGCGTCAGGTCGCGGTGGGCGACCGCGTCCTGTTCGACCCGGACGACCGTGCCGAGGTGGAGCTCGGCGGCAAGGACCTCGTGCTGCTGCGCGAGCGCGACGTGCACGCGGTGTCCCAGGACGTCGAGGAGGACGGGCCGACGGGCCTGTACCTGTAGTCCCGCGCCTGGTCCGGGCGTCGCGGCCGGTGTCGCCGACGTCACACGGGCCGGGGCGGAACGAATTTTCCCGGCGCGCCCGCGGCTGCTAGTGTTTTCTCTCGCGCGCCATTAGCTCAATTGGCAGAGCAGCTGACTCTTAATCAGCGGGTTCGGGGTTCGAGTCCCTGATGGCGCACCACCACCGACCGGGCCGTCCGCACGCGGGCGGCCCGAGCCGCGCCGGTCGAGAGCCGGTGCGGGCGGCGGTCCGGATCCCTCGCGGGACACGGGCCGGCCGCTGGTAGGGTTCCCTCTCGCGCGCCATTAGCTCAATTGGCAGAGCAGCTGACTCTTAATCAGCGGGTTCGGGGTTCGAGTCCCTGATGGCGCACCACCACCGACCGGGCCGTCCGCACGCGGGCGGCCCGAGCCGCGCCGGTCGAGAGCCGGTGCGGGCGGCGGTCCGGATCCCTCGCGGGACACGGGCCGGCCGCTGGTAGGGTTCCCTCTCGCGCGCCATTAGCTCAATTGGCAGAGCAGCTGACTCTTAATCAGCGGGTTCGGGGTTCGAGTCCCTGATGGCGCACCCCTCCTGACCAGGCCGTCCACCCTCGCGGTGGGCGGCCTTCGTCGTCGGTGCCGCCGTCGCCCTTCCCTCGTCCTGCGTGCCCGCCGCAACCGTCGCCGTCCGTTTCGCCGGAGTTCGCCCGGCACCGACCTCGCGTTCACCCCCGCCGGGAAGGGTCCGGTGCGGGCGTCGTCGCCGCTCGGCAGCGCCGCCCGTCGACCCGTTCGCCACGGAAGGGAACCACGATGGACACGTCCGTGCCCACGCACAGGACTTCGAGACGGACCGCGGGACGGACCGGCGGCGGGGCGCGGCGTCGCGCCGCGCTCGCGGGAGCGATCGGGACGGTGCTCGCCGCCGGGCTGATCGCGCCCGGAGCGACCGCCGCCTCGCCCACTCCCCGGACGGCCGCCGGCGGCACCGCCGTGACGGCCACGCAGGAACGACCCGCGCTGACCCCCACGACCGGCACCTACCTCGACGGCACCGTGCGCGTCGCGGGCGACCCGGTGCGCGCGGGCGATCCGGTCACGGCGCTCGCGGTCGACGGCACGGCGCTCGACGCGAGCGCGACGCCCGCGACCGCACGCCTGCTGTTCGACGTCGGCAGCAACTCGGTCGAGAAGCGGTACGGCAGCCACGTGCTCGTCAACGGCGAGCGCCTCGAGCTCGACCGCGACATGGTGTCCGAGCGCGTCGCGCTCGACGTCCCGGCGCAGTGGCTCGTGCAGGGCGAGAACCGGGTGCGGTTCGTCGTCGGCGCGGTGACGACGTCGTGCGGGACGAACTACGACGACTACGACCTCACGGACGTGTCGCTCGAGCTGCTCGGCGAGGTCGCCGACGGCTCCGCCAACGCCTTCTCCTACGCGTTCGGCGACGGCTCGTGCGGCACGAACACCGCCCGCGTGCTCAGCGCCGACCTCACGTTCGACCTCGACCAGGACCCGGCCGCGACGACCGGCCTCGCCGCGGACCTCGACACCACCACCCTCGAGAACGGCGCGCACACGCTCACCGCGACCACGCTCTCCGGTGCGGTCGCCACGAGCGCCGTCACCGTGAACAACGGCGCCCCGGGCGCCCCGGCGATCGTGCCCGCGGACGGCGCGCTCCTCACGGGGGAGCAGACCGTCCTGGCGACGCCGCCCGCGGGCGGCGACGCGCCCACCGGGATCGCGCTCGACGGGAACCCTCTCGAGACGGTCGCGACCCACGGCGCGGGCTCGTCCGCGTTCGTCTTCACGGTCGGGTCGAACTCGATCGAGGCCCGCTACACGAACCACCTGCTCGTCAACGGGCAGCGCATCGACCTCGTCGACCGGGACTACGTGAGCGAGACGGTCCGGGTCGACGTGCCCAACGCGTACCTGTCCCCGGGGCGCAACACGATCCGGTTCGTCACGGGCACGTACCCGACGTCGTGCGGCGACAACCGCGACGACTTCGCGATCTCCGGGATCGCGCTCGACCTCACCGACGGCACGGCGACGGGCGTGGGCGTCGCACCGTCGTACTCGCTGGGCGACGGCGACTGCGGCACGAGCACGACGAAGCCGCGCGAGGTCGACCTCGCGTTCGACGTCGTGCGCGACGCCGACGCGCCCGCGACCGGGCTGCGGGCCGACGTCGACACCGCGACGCTGGCCGACGGCGAGCACACGATCACGGCGGCGACGGCCGCCGGCGCGGCCGCGCGCCGTACCGTGACGACCGACAACACCGGACCCGCGGTCGTCTCCAGCACCCCGGCCGCGGGCGCCGAGCTCGCGAGCGCGACGAGCCTCGCGGTCGAGCTCGCGGACGCCGCGGGCGTCCTGTCCGGCCCCGACGTGACGCTCGACGGCGAGCCGGTCGCGCTCGGCGCTCCCGTCGGCCCCGGGCTCGCCCCGGGCGCGCACACGCTCGTCGTCACCGCGACGGACGTGCTCGGCAACGCGAGCACGCACGAGATCGGGTTCACGAGCCTCGGCGTGCCGGACGTCCCGACCGACCTCGCGCCCGCGCACGGCACGCGCGACGTCGCGGGGAGCGTCGACCTGTCCGCGCGCGTCGCGGCGCCCGGCGGCGGCGACGTCACCGCCACGTTCTCCCGCGCCGACGTCACCGCCCCCGTGCTCGTCGCGCAGGGCGAGTCGGCCGAGGTCCCGACGACGCTCCCCGTCGAGGGCGAGCAGCCCGCCGGGGCCGACGCGCTCGCCCCGGGCGACGACCTGACGCTCGACTCCCCGCAGAGCCGCGACGTCACCTACCAGCGCTTCGAGCTGCCCGCCGACGGCACGACCGCCGGCCAGGTCGTGCGCTGGGAGGGCGTCGTCGACCCGCAGCGGCTCGCGACCCTGCACGTGTGGGACGGCGAGCGGTGGGAGCCGCTCGCGTCCGCGCGCGGCGCGGTGGAGGGTGCGACGTCGCTGAGCACCGTGCTCCGCGACGGTGCCGCGGTCGACGGGACCGTCCACGTCCTCGTCACGGGCACCGACCCCTTCGCCGACGACATCGTGGCGGGAGGGTCGCGCGAGGAGACCGAGTTCGCGCCGCGCGACGCCTACGACTTCTCGCTCGTGCACCTCACCGACACGCAGTACCTCTCCGAGGGCGCGGTCGAGCAGGAGACGGCCGAGGAGCGCGCCGTGTGGGCCCGGGCGTACACCGACGTCACGCAGTGGGTCGTCGACAACGCCGAGGAGCGGGGCATCGCGTACGTCGCCCACACGGGTGACGTGAACGAGAACTACACCCGCGTGCCCGCCGACGACGCGGCGGTGGAGCAGATCCGCGGCGAGTACGCGTTCTCCTCGTCCGCGCAGCGGATCCTCGACGACGCGAACATCCCCAACGGCGTGCTCGCGGGCAACCACGACAACCTCACCGGCCAGGACAACGGGCCCGGGGCGCTGTTCAACGAGTTCTACGGCCCCGAGCGCTACGAGGCCCTGTCCGCGGGGTGGGAGGACGCCTCCTACGGCGGCCCGTGGCGCGAGGGCGACAACCAGAACCACTACGACCTGTTCAGCGCGGGCGGGCTCGACTTCGTCGCCGTGTACCTGTCGTACGGCGTGACGGACGAGGAGGCGGCGTGGGCGGACGGCGTCCTCAAGCAGTTCCCCGACCGCAACGCGATCGTGCTCACGCACGACTACCTCGTGCCGAGCACGAACCCCGACGGTCGTGACTCCGAGATCTCGACGCCCGACGGCCGCCTCGTGCACGCGAAGGTCGTCGAGCCCAACCCGAACGTGTTCCTCGTCCTCGCGGGGCACCGGCACGGCGTGGGCATCAACGTGCGGCAGGACGTCGGCACGCCGGGCAGCGGCGCCGTCGAGCTGCTCGCCGACTACCAGTTCTACGAGGTCACGGCCGAGGAGGCGGGGCTCACCGAGATCGGCGGCTACGCGCCCGACGAGGGCCTGCGGCTCGGCGCGAGCTTCCTGCGGCTGCTGCAGTTCGACGTCGACCGCTCCGAGATGATCGTCGACACCTACTCGCCGTGGCTCGCGAACTTCGGCGCCACCGAGTACGACGACGAGCAGCGCTACGACGGTCGCGAGGACGACTTCACCGTCCCCGTCGACCTCACGACGCGCGTGACGAGCCTCGCGACCGACGCCGTGTCGCTCTACGCGCCGGGCGAGGAGATCGGCAGCGTGACCGTCCCGTCGGGCGAGGTCGCGACCGTCCCGTGGGACGGGCTGGTGCCGGGAGCGCTGCACGCGTGGACCGTCACCGCCACGAGCGCGGGCGGCGGCACGGCCGTGTCGCCGGTGAGCACGTTCACCACCGCGCCCGTCGAGGGCGGCCTCGTCGTCGAGACGACGGCGCGCGCCCAGTGCCTGGCCGGCACGGCGTACGTCGCGGTGCGCGCGACCAACGCGGACACCGTCCCCGTGGACGTCACGCTCAGCACGCCGTTCGGCGAGCGCACCGTCCCGGGCGTGCGGCCCGGTGCGTCGGCGTACCAGGCGTTCTCCGTCCGGGCGTCCGACGTCGTGGCGGGCACCGCGCACGTCACCGCGAGCGGGGACGGCCGGTCCTTCGCCGCGGACGTCGCGTACGACGCGCTCGGGTGCGGCTGACACGTCGCTGACCCGTCGCCCGCGCACCGCCGACCCGGTGCCGACGGCATGACGGCGGCCCCCGGACCTCACGGTCCGGGGGCCGCTGCGTCGCTCGCCCGGTCCGGGGGCCGGTGGTCCGGACCGCGACCGGGCGGTAGGGTCTGCCCCGTGACGCACCCGTCCGTGACCTCCTGGTGGCCGACCGCCTGACGGCCGGTGACCTCCTCCGGCCGTGCCCCGACGACGTGGGCGGCCTCGGCAGACCCCGGTGCGCACGTCGTCGGCCCAGCGGCCGTCCCCCGAGCTGGAGCCCCCCATGACGACACAGCAGACCACGCCGACCTCCCTGCCCGTCCGGTCCCTCGAGCCGACCGGCGCCGAGGTGCCCTCGACCGTCCCGACGCACTGGTACAACCTCGCGGCGGACCTGCCCGAGCCGGTGCCGCCGCACCTGCACCCGGGCACGCGCGAGCCGCTGACGCCCGACGACCTCGCGCCGCTGTTCCCGCTCTCGCTCGTGCAACAGGAGGTGACGACCGAGCGCTACGTCGAGATCCCGCAGACCGTCCGCGAGATCTACGCGCTGTGGAGGCCGTCGCCGCTCGTGCGCGCGCGCCGCCTCGAGCGGGCCCTGGGCACCCCGGCCCGCGTGTACTACAAGTACGAGGGCGTGAGCCCGGTCGGCTCGCACAAGCCGAACACGGCCGTCGCGCAGGCGTACTACAACGCCCTCGAGGGCACGACGAAGCTCACGACGGAGACCGGGGCGGGTCAGTGGGGCGCGTCGCTGTCGTTCGCGGGCGCGCTGCTCGGGCTCGAGGTCGAGGTGTGGCAGGTGCGGGCGTCGTACGACGCGAAGCCGTACCGGCGCGCGCAGATGGAGGTCTACGGCGGGGTGTGCCACCCGTCGCCGTCGGATCTCACCGAGGCCGGGCGCGCGATGCTCGCCGCGGACCCGGACACCACCGGCTCGCTCGGCATGGCGATCAGCGAGGCCGTCGAGACGGCCGCGAAGGACCCCGCGGCCCACTACGCGCTCGGCAGCGTGCTCAACCACGTCATGCTGCACCAGAGCGTCATCGGCCAGGAGGCGCTCGTGCAGCTCGACGAGGCGGGCGAGGGCGCGCCGGACGTCGTGTTCGGGTGCGCGGGCGGCGGGTCGAACCTCGCGGGCCTGACGTTCCCGTTCCTCGGCCGCAACCTGCGCGAGGGCACGACGACGCGCCTCGTGGCGTGCGAGCCGGCGGCCTGCCCGTCGCTCACGCAGGGCGAGTACCGCTACGACTTCGGCGACGTCGCGGGCCTGACGCCGCTGCTCAAGATGCACACGCTCGGCAAGGACTTCGTGCCGCCGGCGATCCACGCAGGCGGGCTGCGCTACCACGGCATGTCGCCGATGGTGTCGCACGCGGTGAACCTCGGCCTCATGGAGGCGACCGCCGTCGAGCAGGACGACGCCTTCGCCGCGGGGACGCTGTTCGCGCGCGCCGAGGGCATCATCCCGGCGCCGGAGTCGACGCACGCCGTGGCCGCCGCGATCGCGCACGCGCGCGCCGCGACGGAGCCCGAGGTGATCGTGCTCGGCCTGTCCGGCAACGGCGTGCTCGACCTGCCCGCGTACGCCGCGTACGTGTGACGGACGGGGCGCCCCGCGCACGGCGCGCGCGGGGCGCCCCGTACCCTGGTGCGGTGCCCGAGCCGACCCCCGAGACCCTCGACGACGTCCCGACCGACGTGACCGCGCCCGATCCTGGCGCGAGCGACCCGACCGGCCCCGCCCGGCCGCGATACCGCACGCAGCCCGTGTCGTTCGTGCGGCGCAGCGGCCGCCTCGCGCCGCGCCAGCAGCGCGCGTGGGACGCGCACCGCGACCGCTACGTCGTCGACGTGCCGCGCGACGTCGCGCGCACGTCCGTCGACCCGGCGTGGGTGCTCGACGTGCCCGGCACGTTCGGTCGCTCCGCACGGCTCGTCGTCGAGATCGGCTCCGGCCAGGGCGAGGCCGTGGTCGCGGCCGCCGAGCGCGAGCCCGACACCGACTTCCTCGCCGTCGAGGTGTACACGCCCGGCCTCGCCCAGACCGTGCTCCGCGCGTCGCAGCGCGGCCTCACCAACCTCCGGCTCCTGCAGGCCAACGCGGCCGAGGTGCTCGCCACGACCCTCCCCGAGGGCAGCGTCGACGAGCTCTGGGTGTTCTTCCCCGACCCGTGGCACAAGTCCCGGCACCGCAAGCGGCGCCTCGTGACGCCGTCGTTCGCGGCGCTCGCGGAGCGCGTCCTGCGCGCCCCGGACGCCGACGGCGAGCGGCCGGGCGGGGTCCTGCGCCTCGCCACGGACTGGGCCGAGTACGCCGAGCAGATGCTCGAGGTGCTCGACGCCGCACCGGGCCTGCGCAACGTGCACGGCCCCGGGGGCGTGGCGCCGCGCTTCGAGGGGCGCGTCCTCACCGGCTTCGAGCGCAAGGGCGAGCGTGCCGGTCGTGCGATCACCGACCTGGAGTACGTGCGCGTCTGACGCGCGCCGCGCTCGGTCCTTGCGGGCAGAAGTGATCTACGGCACATTGTGCCGGGGGTGAAACGTCGCCCCGGGCACGCAGTGTCGCGTGCGGTCGTTCCCGAGGCGGCCGTCGGGGCCTCGCGAGTCCTCCATGAGCCAACGGAGGCGTCATGACCGACGTATCGGCCGTCCCCGGACCGGGACCCGCCGAAGAGACCGACTACCAGCGCGTGCAACGCTCGCCCGAGTTCCAGGACCTGCGCAGACGCTTCCGGAACTTCGTGTTCCCGATGACGGCGCTGTTCCTCGTGTGGTACTTCCTCTACGTCCTGCTCGCGAACTACGCGCACGACCTCATGAGCACCAAGGTCTGGGGGAACATCACCGTCGGGCTGCTCCTCGGCCTGGGGCAGTTCGTGTCCACGTTCGCGATCACGATGATCTACGCGCGCTGGGCCAACAGGCGCTTCGACGCCGCGGCGGACGAGCTGCGCCGCGAGATCGAGGAGGACGAGCTGTGAGCCCCCACCTGACGGCCGCGGAGGCCACCGACGTCGGGAACCCGGTCGTCAACATCGCGATCTTCGGCGTCTTCGTCGCCGTGACGCTCGTGATCGTGCTGCGCGCGTCGCGGCAGAACAAGTCGGCCGCGGACTACTACGCGGGCGGGCGCTCGTTCACCGGGCCGCAGAACGGCACGGCGATCGCGGGCGACTACCTGTCCGCCGCGAGCTTCCTCGGCATCTGCGGCGCGATCGCGATCAACGGCTACGACGGCTTCCTCTACTCGATCGGCTTCCTCGTCGCGTGGCTCGTCGCGCTCCTGCTCGTGGCCGAGCTCCTGCGCAACACGGGCAAGTTCACGATGGCCGACGTGCTGTCGTTCCGGCTCAAGCAGCGCCCCGTGCGCATGGCGGCGGCGCTCGCGACGCTCGCCGTCGTGTTCTTCTACCTGCTCGCGCAGATGGCGGGCGCCGGTGGGCTCGTGGCGCTCCTGCTCGGCATCGACTCGACCGCGGGCCAGAGCCTCGTCGTCGCCGTCGTGGGAGCGCTCATGATCCTCTACGTGCTCGTCGGTGGCATGAAGGGCACCACGTGGGTGCAGATCATCAAGGCCGTGCTGCTCATCGCGGGCGCCGCCGTCATGACGCTGTGGGTGCTCGCGAAGTTCGGGTTCAACCTCTCCGAGCTGCTGCAGGGGGCGATCGACACGGCGGGCGCGGGCGGCGAGGCGCTCATCGAGCCCGGCAAGCAGTACGGCGCGACGGGCACCACGAAGCTCGACTTCCTCTCGCTCGCCCTCGCGCTCGTGCTCGGCACGGCGGGCCTGCCGCACGTGCTCATGCGCTTCTACACCGTGCCGTCGGCCAAGGAGGCCCGCCGGTCGGTCGTGTGGGCGATCTGGCTCATCGGCATCTTCTACCTGTTCACGCTCGTGCTCGGGTACGGCGCCGGAGCCCTCGTCGGGCCGGAGACGATCAGCTCGGCGCCGGGGGGCGTGAACTCCGCCGCACCGCTGCTCGCGTTCGCGCTCGGCGGCGAGATCCTCCTCGGGTTCATCTCGGCGGTCGCGTTCGCCACGATCCTCGCGGTCGTCGCGGGCCTGACCATCACCGCCGCGGCGAGCTTCGCGCACGACATCTACGCCAACGTCATCAAGAAGGGCGAGGTCAAGCCCGACGGCGAGGTCAAGGTCGCGCGGATCACGGTCGTCGTCATCGGCGTGCTCGCGATCCTCGGCGGTATCTTCGCGCAGGGCCAGAACGTCGCGTTCCTCGTGGCGCTCGCGTTCGCCGTCGCGGCGAGCGCGAACCTGCCGACGATCCTCTACTCGCTGTTCTGGAAGCGGTTCAACACGTCCGGCGCGCTGTGGAGCATGTACGGCGGGCTGATCTCGTGCGTCGTGCTCATCGCGTTCTCGCCCGTGGTGTCCGGCAAGGTGGACCCGGTCACGGGCGCGAGCCTGTCGATGATCAAGGACACGAGCATCGACTTCGCGATCTTCCCGCTGAGCAACCCGGGCATCGTCTCGATCCCGCTCGCGTTCCTGCTCGGTATCGTCGGGACGCTCCTGAGCAAGGAGAAGCCGCACCCCGAGAAGTTCGCCGAGATGGAGGTCCGCTCGCTCACCGGTGCCGGCGCCGAGAAGGCGGTCGTGCACTAGCGGTGGACCCCGCGCCGTGCGGCGTCCCGACCCTGCCGGGCCGGGGCGCCGCGCGTCGTCCGGCCCGGAGACAAGCGACGCCCGCCGCGCCCGGCACGACGTACCGTCCTGTGCTTGCCCACCCCCGCCGTGCCCGACGCCGTCGCCGCGCCGAGGGGCGCCGATCGCCGCCGCGCGTGAGGATGGGCCCATGACGAACGACACGGAGCAGGAGACGGCTGCCGACGAGACGTTCGACGTGATCGTGATCGGCGGCGGCCCCGTCGGCGAGAACGTGGCCGACCGCGCGGGCCGCACCGGGCTGAGCGTCGCGCTGGTCGAGGCCGAGCTCGTGGGCGGCGAGTGCTCGTACTGGGCGTGCATCCCGTCGAAGACCCTGCTGCGCCCGGGCGCGGTGCGCGCCGAGGCGCGCGGCGTGCCGGGCGCGGACGTCGCCGACGGGCTCGACGTCCCCGCGATCCTCGCGCGCCGCGACACGATGGTCGCCGACTGGGACGACGCCGGGCAGGTCTCGTGGGTCGAGGGCGCGGGCATCACGCTCGTGCGAGGGCTCGGGCGGATCGTCGGGCCGCGCCTCGTCGAGGTCGTCCCCGAGGACGCCGACGCCGACCCGGACGGGCTTCCGCGGGCCCGCCGGCTCGCGGCGCGGCACGCGGTGGTCGTCGCGACGGGCAGCGTCCCGGTGCTGCCCGACGTCCCCGGGCTCGCCGACGTCAACCCGTGGACGAGCCGCGAGGCGACCTCCGTCGAGGAGGTGCCGGAGTCGATCGCGATCGTCGGCGGCGGGGTCGTCGCCGCGGAGATGGCGTTCGCGTTCACGGACCTCGGGTCGCGCGTCACCGTGCTCTCGCGCGGGGGGATGCTCGGGCGCACCGAGCCGTGGGCGGGCGAGGCCGTCACGGCGTCGCTGCGCGACCTGGGCGTCGACGTGCGGCTCGGCGTCACCACCGAGTCCGTCGAGCCGCTGCCCGACGGCGGCGCGCGCCTCACGCTCGCCGCGGCACGCTCGCGCGGGGACGACGCGCCGGACCTCTCGCCCGTCTCCGCCGCGCGCGTGCTCGTCGCGACGGGGCGCGTCCCGCGCACGCACGACCTCGGCGTCGACGCCGTCGGGCTCGCCCCCGGGCGCGCGCTCACGGTCGACGACACGATGCTCGTCCAGGGGCTCGCCGAGGACGCCGGGACCGGGTGGCTCTACGCGGCGGGCGACGTCACCGGGCGCGTCGCGACGACCCACCAGGGCAAGTACCAGGGCCGCGTCGTCGGCGACGTCGTCGCGGCGCGCTTCGGCGACGCCGGCACCGAGGGAGCCCCGACCGCGGGGGAGGAGCCGCCCGCCGTCGGCGCCGCGCCCGAGCCGTGGTCACGCTTCGCCGCGACGGCCGACGCCGTGGCCTCGCCCCAGGTCGTCTTCACGCGGCCCGAGGTCGCCGCCGTCGGGCACACCGAGGCGTCGGCGCGCGACGCCGGGATCGACGTGCGCGTCGTGCGCTACGACCTCGCGAACGTCGCGGGCGCGTCGGTGCGCGCCGCGGACTACGCGGGGAGCGCCCAGCTCGTCGTGGACGCCGCGCGCGAGGTCGTCGTCGGGGCGACGTTCGTGGGCCCGGACGCCGCGGAGATGCTGCACGCCGCGACGGTCGCCGTCGTCGGCGAGGTCCCGCTGCGGCGCCTGTGGCACGCGGTGCCGTCGTACCCGACCGTGAGCGAGGTCTGGCTGCGCTTCCTCGAGGAGTACGGGCTGTAGCCGCCGGACGACGTCCGTGGGCCGGTCGCCCGCGCGCGCCCGCGGTCGCCTAGGCTCGGGTGCGTGACGACCGAGACCTCCGCCCCGCGCGTCGCCCTCGCGACGTGCTCCGTCCTCCCGCACCTCGACCCCGACGACGCCCCGCTCGTGCGCGCGCTCGACGCGCGCGGGGTCGCCGCCGAGCCCGCGGTGTGGGACGACCCCGACGTCGACTGGTCGGCGTTCGACGCCGTCGTCGTGCGCTCGACGTGGGACTACTCCGCCCGTCGCGACGAGTTCGTCGCGTGGGCGGCGCGCGTCCCGCGCATCCTCAACACCGAGGCCGTGCTGCGCTGGAACACCGACAAGGGGTACCTGCGCGAGCTCGAGGCCGCGGGTGTGCCCGTCATCCCGACGCTCTGGCTCGACCCGGCGCGCAACCTGTCCTCGCGCGCGATCCACACGCGCCTGCCCGCGCAGGGCGACTTCGTCATCAAGCCCGTCGTGAGCGCCGGCGCGAAGGACACCGGCCGCTACCAGGCGGGCGAGGCGCACTCGCGAGGGCTCGCGATCCAGCACGCGAAGAACCTGCTGGTCTCGGGCCGAGAGGTCATGGTGCAGCCGTACGTGACGAGCGTCGACACCGCGGGCGAGACCGGGCTCGTGTTCGTCGACGGCGAGTTCTCCCACGCCGTGCGCAAGAACGCGCTCCTCACGGGCCCGCACCGCCCCACGCGCGGGCTCTACCAGGAGGAGGAGATGAGCTCGTTCACCGCGAGCGAGGAGCAGCTCGACGTCGCGCGCCGGGCGCTCGCGGTCGCGGCGGGAGCCGTCGGCGGCGGGGACGTGAAGGGCTTCCTCTACGCGCGCGTCGACGTCGTCACCGGCAACGACGGGGGCGTCGTCGTCATCGAGCTCGAGCTCACCGAGCCGTCGCTCTTCCTCTCCCTCGCCCCGGGCTCGCTCGACCGGTTCGCCGACGCGATCGCGGCACGCGCCGCGCGCTGAACCGCTCCCGACCTCGCGTCCAGCCGCACGCGCCACGGCGGCCCGCCCCGGGCCCGGGACGGGCCGCCGTGGCGCGTGCGGGGACGGCTCAGGCGAGGCCGTTCTCCGCGAGCCAGTCGGCCGCGATGTCCGCGGACGAGCGCTGCTCCTCGGTGGACTGCACGTTGAGGGCGACGAGGCCCTCAGGCGTGAGCGCCGCGCTCACGGGGTTGATGACGTCCGCGATCTCGTCGGCGAGGTCGGCGTTGACGAGCGGCACGACGTTCGACGCGAGGAACAGGCCCTCGGGGTCCTCGAGCGTGACGAGGTTCTCGGTCTGGATGCGCGGGTCGGCGCTGAACACGTTCGCCACGTTCACCGTGCCGGCGACGAGGTCCTGCACGGTCGTGTCGCCCGTCGCGACGAACGACACGTCGACGCCGTACACGTCCTTGAGCCCCTGCGGGCCGTACGGGCGCTGCTCGAGCTCGGCGGGGCCGCCGAGCGTGAGCGGCACGTCGAGGTCCGCGAGGTCCGCGATGCTCGTCAGGCCGTTCTCCGTGGCGAACGACTCGGTGACGTTGTAGGAGTCCTGGTCGGTCGCGCTCGACTGGTCGAGCACGGTCAGCCCGTCGGGCAGCGCCTCCTGCAGCGCGGCGTACACGTCCTCGGGCGAGGTCGCCGTGGCGTCGGGGTCGAAGAACTGCAGGAGGTTGCCCGTGTACTCGGGGAAGAGCTGGACCTCGCCGTCCTCGAGCGCGGGCATGTACGCGTCGCGCTGGCCGATCGAGAAGTTGCGCTCGACGGTGAAGCCCTCGGCCTCGAGCGCCTGGGCGTAGATCTCGGCGATGATCTCGTTCGAGTAGTACGCCTGGGAGCCCACGACGATCGCGTCGGACGAGGCGCTGCCGCCGTCGAGCGGGTCGGAGCCGCTGCAGGCGCCGAGGGCGAGGACGGCGGTCGCGGCGGTCGCGACGAGGGCGGTGCGTCGGATGGTGCGCATGTGTCTGCCTTTCTGAGGGCCGTCCCGGGACCGGGAGGGGAGTGGGTCGGGGCCGCGGCGCGGTCGGCGGGGGAGCGCCGCGGGTCAGGCGGTCGTGGGGTCGGGGAGGCGCCGCCTGCGCCGTGCCGGGGCGTCGTCCGGGGCGCGGCCGGCGGCCACGCCGCGCGGCACGACGACCCGTCGCAGGATCGCGAACAGCGCGTCGAGGACGACGGCGAGCACCACGATGAGGAGGGCCGCCCCGAGGATCTGGGAGAAGTCGCGGATCTGGATGCCCTGGACGATGTAGAAGCCGAGGCCCCAGTTGCCGACGTAGCCGGCGAGCGTGACGGTCGCGACCACCTGGAGCGTCGCGGACCGGAGCCCGCCGATGAGCAGCGGGAGCCCGAGCGGGACCTCCGCCTTGAACAGGACCTGGCGACCGGTCATGCCGACGGACCGCGCGCCGTCGACCACGCGCCGCTCGACGGCCTCGACGCCCGCGTAGGCGCCCGCGAGGATCGGCGGGATCGCGAGCAGCACGAACGCCGTGACGGACGCGGCGACCTTGTGCGTCACGCCGAGCACGAGCACCAGGAGCAGCACGAGGCCGAACGAGGGGACCGCCCGCGCGGCGCCCGAGAGCGCGACGGCGATCTCGCGCCCCCGCCCGGTGTGGCCGATCGCCCAGCCCGCGGGGATCGCGACCGCCGCGGCGATCAGCACCGCGACGAACGTGAACGCGAGGTGCGTCCAGATCGCCTCCGGCAGCGGGAGCGCGCCGGTGAGCCGGTCGGGGGAGAAGATCCAGGCGACCGCGTCGGCGAAGACGTTCATGCGCGCACCTTCCGGGACCAGGGCATGAGCGCTCGCCCGGTGAGCACGAGCAGCAGGTCGACCACGAGCGCCACGAGCACGACCGCCACGACGCCCGCGAGGATCTCGGCGACGATCTGGCGCTGGTAGCCGTTGGTGAACAGGTAGCCGAGGTTGTCGATGCCGATGAGGATGCCGACGGTCGCGAGCGAGATCGTGGAGACGGCCGTGACGCGCAGCCCCGCGAGCACGACCGGCCCGGCGAGCGGCAGGTCGACCTGCCAGAAGCGCCGCCACGGGCCGTAGCCCACGGCGAGCGCCGCCTGCCGGACCGTCGGGTCGACGGACGCGAGCGCGTCCGCGACGAACCGCGTCATGATCGCGACCGCGTAGATCGTCAGCGCGACGACGAGGTTGACCTCGGACAGGAAGCTGATCCCGAGCAGCGGGGGCAGGAGCGCGAACAGCGCGAGCGACGGGATCGTGTAGAGCAGCCCGACGACCGTGAGCACGAGCCCGCGCGTGAGGCGGAACCGGAACGCGAGCCAGCCCGCGGGGATCGACACGAGGAACCCCAGCACGATGGGCAGCACGCACTGGCGCAGGTGCTCGACCGTGAGGCGGCCGATCAGGTCGAGGTTGTCGAGCACCCAGGTCATGCGCCGTCCTCGACGAGGTCGTCCACCAGCACGCCCTGGGTGCGGCCGCGGCCGTCGACGAGCACCGTCCCGTGGTCGGTGTGCTTGGTGCGCAGCGCCCGGGCGCCGCGGTCGGCGCCGATGAAGCTCGCGACGAACTCGCTCGCGGGGTTCTCGAGGATCTCGCTCGGGGACCCGATCTGCGCGACCTGCGCGCCCTTCTCGAGGATGACGACCTGGTCGCCGAGCAGGAACGCCTCGTCGACGTCGTGCGTGACGAACACGACGGTCTTCTCCAGCTCGCGCTGCAGCCGGATCGTCTCGGTCTGCAGCTCGGCCCGGACGATCGGGTCGACGGCGCCGAACGGCTCGTCCATGAGCAGGATGTTCGGGTCCGCGGCGAGCGCGCGCGCCACGCCGACGCGCTGCTGCTGGCCACCCGAGAGCTGGCTCGGGTAGCGGTCCGCGAGGCCGCGGTCGAGGCCGACCGTGTCGAGGAGCTCGAGCGCGCGCTCGCGCGCGGGCCCGCGCGGCGTGCCCTCGAGGCGCAGGACGGTCGTGACGTTGTCCACGACCTTGTGGTGGGGGAGGAGCCCGCCGTTCTGCAGGACGTACCCGATGCTCCGGCGCAGCTTCACCGGGTCGCGGTCGAGGATCGACGCGCCGTCGATCTCGATGACGCCCGAGGTCGGCTCGACCATGCGGTTGATCATCCGCAGGAGCGTCGTCTTGCCGCTCCCCGAGGACCCGACGAGCACCGTGGTGCGGTGCGGCGGGATGACGAGGTCGAAGTCGGCGACCGCCGCCGTGCCGTCGGGGTACGTCTTGGTGACCGATCGGAACTCGATCATGGGGCGCTGCCTCCCGACAGTCGGTGAACGGCTTCCACCCAACCACGACCGCGACGCGGTCTGCGAGCGCAATGCGTCGCCTGCCTCAGACCGTACGACGCCCCACCGACACGCCGCACTCGCACCGGTACGTCGGCTTCGCGCCCTCGACGGCGCCGCGGCCGTCCGGAACTCCCGTGACGCGCGTCACCGGGAGACCTATCGTGAGCGTGTGCCGCCGCCGGACGCCCTGCTCGCCTTCGCGCTCGCGTCGCTCGTGATCGTCGTGGTCCCGGGCCCCAGCGTGCTCTTCGTCGTGGGCCGCTCGCTCTCGCTCGGGCCCCGGGGCGGCGTCCTCAGCGTGCTCGGCAACGAGCTCGGCGCGCTCACGCTCGTCGCCGCCGTCGCGCTCGGCGTGGGCACCGTCGTCGCGACGTCCGTCGCGGTGTTCACGGCCGTCAAGTTCGTCGGCGCCGCCTACCTCGTCTACCTCGGCGTCCAGGCGGTCCGGCACCGGCGGGACGGTGCGGTCGACGTCGCCGTCGCGCCCGCGCGCGAGCCGTGGTGGCGCGTCGTGCGGCAGGGCTACGTCGTCGGCGCGACGAACCCCAAGACCATCGTGTTCTTCGTCGCCGTCCTGCCCCAGTTCACGGACTTCCACGCCGGGCGGGTGCCGGCCCAGATGATGGTGCTCGGCCTCGTCTTCACCGTGATCGCGTTCGTGTGCGACGGCGCGTGGGCGCTCGCGGCCGGGGCGGCCCGGGCCTGGTTCGCGTCCTCGCCCGGGCGCCTGAGCGCGGTGCGCGCCACGGGCGGCGGCATGATGGTCGGCCTCGGCGGCCTCCTCGCCGTCGCGACGCACCGCAGCGCCTGAGCCGCCGGGACGTCCCGGGACGCGACACGGCAGGACGCGACGAGGGCCGGTCTCCGTACGGAGACGGGCCCTCGTCGTCTGGGGTGAGTAACGGGACTTGAACCCGCGACCCCCTGGACCACAACCAGGTGCTCTACCAGCTGAGCTATACCCACCATGCGGGACGTGCCCACGCGACCGGCGCGTGGAGCACCGGCCGTCGAAAAGTGTACCCGTTCCGCGGGGTGCTCCAGGACGCCCCGGCCGGGTCAGGCGTCGGTCGTCCCTGTGACGGTGGCCACGGACTCGTCCGCGGCCGGTCGGGTGCGTCCCCGGGCCACGCTCGTCGCCACGACCTCCTCGGCGAGGCGGCGCGCCGTCGCGGAGTCCGGGCCGGGCTGGGGGACGAACACGGCGGCGCGGTAGTACCGCAGCTCGTCGATGCTCTCGAGGATGTCCGCGAGCGCGCGGTGCCCGCCCTGCTTCTCGGGCGACGCGAAGTACGCGCGCGGGTACCAGCGGCGCGAGAGCTCCTTGACGGACGAGACGTCGATGATCCGGTAGTGCAGGTGGCTCATCAGAGCCGGCATGTCGCGGTCGAGGAAGCCCTTGTCGGTCCCGACCGAGTTGCCCGCGAGGGGCGCCCTGCCGGGCTCCGGGACCCACGTGCGGACGTAGTCGAGCACGCGCTGCTCGGCCTCGGCGAGCGTGAGCCCCTCGTCGAGCTCGTCGAGCAGGCCCGACGTCGTGTGCATCTGGCGCACGAAGTCGCCCATCTGCGCGAGCGCCTCCGCGGGCGGTCGGACCAGGACGTCCACCCCCTCGCCGAGCACGTTGAGCTCCGAGTCGGTCACGACGGCGGCGACCTCGACGAGGGCGTCGGCGCCCAGGTCGAGCCCGGTCATCTCGCAGTCGATCCAGACGATGCGTTCGTTCGCGTTCACAGGACTCACCCGCACAGCCTAGTCGTGGCGTGCGGCCCGTCCCCGCGCGCGCCCGGCTCCGCCGCGAGGGCCGGTACGACGAAGGCCCCGGCGGTCCGGTCCACGGTGGGTCCGGACGGCCGAGGCCTTCGACGAGGTGCGCCGCCGCCTGTCGGGGTCGGACCCCGGCCCGGCGAGCGGTCGGTGCGCGTCATGCGGAGCGGCGCGGCAGGCGGGCCTGCCGGGTGTGCGCCGGGACGCGGGTCGTGGTGCGGCGCAGCTGCGACCGGCGCAGGGTCTGCTCCTGCAGCTGCTCGCGACGGCTGAGGGCCGCCACGTCGTACGTGATCAAGGGATGCATGGTGAGTGCTCTCGTGACGCTGGGTTTCGTGGGTCTGGCCGGACCCTCCACCGCCCGGTACGGACCGGACGGACGCCACCGCGGTGTGCTCCTAGAGGACCACGCGCGGCGGGGGCGGCGCACGGCTTTTCCGCCACGAGCGTCGGAGTGCCCCGCACGACGCCGCCCGGCCGGCCTGCGTGGTCGGTCCACCCTGCGTAGCCTCCGGGCATGAGTCCGAGAGGCGGGGGAGCGGGAGGCGCGCCGGTGCGCGAGGTGCTCGCACGGGTGTGGCCGGGGCTCGTGCTGGTCCTCGTCGGCGCCGTGGGCTTCGTCGTCCTGCTCGACGCCGTGCGCGACCAGGACGACCTCTGGCTGCTCGACGACCCCCTGCTCGCCTGGATGGTCGCGCAGCGCTCGCCCGTCGCGACGACGGTCCTCACCGTCGTGACGACCGTGTCCGGGCCGTACGTGCTCCCCGTCCTCGTCGCGCTGGGCTGCGCGCTCTGGGCCTGGCGCTCGGGCACGTGGTGGGAGCCCGGCATGCTCGCGGGGGCGATGGTGCTGTCCACGCTCGTCTCGACGGTGCTCAAGGCGGTGGTCGCGCGCCCGCGGCCGCCCGACGCGTCGATGGTCGTCGCGGGCGTCGAGCGCTCGTTCTCCTTCCCGTCCGGCCACACGATCGGTGCCGCGACGCTCGTGCTCGTCGGGGGCTACCTCGTGTGGCACCGGCACCACGACGGGCGGGTGCTCGCCGTCTGGGTGGCCGTGTCGGTGGTCGTCGTGGGCGCGGTCGCCCTGAGCCGGCTCTACCTCGGGTACCACTTCCTCACGGACGTCCTGGCGGGGATGGCGCTCGCGGTGGCGGTCCTCGGCGTCGTGGTCGTCGTCACACGCCTGCACGACGCGCGGGCGGGCGGGCGCCGGCGCGTGGCCGCCCGGCCGGCGGGAACGGACGGCGGCGTTCGCTAAAGAAGTCTTGCGCAAGAACCCTTTCGTGAACTAGCGTGCTCGCATGAGCACGTCAGGAGCCGCGCCGTCCGGCCCGCGGCAGACCGCCGGTCAAGTCGTCGCCACCGACCCCGCGAGCATCCGGGCCCTCGCCCACCCGCTGCGCCTGCGCATCCTCGCGATCCTCGACGACGAGGGCGAGGTCACCGCGACGCGCTGCGCCGAGGTCACGGGCGAGTCCGTCGCGAGCTGCTCGTTCCACCTCCGCATGCTCGCTAAGTACGGCTACGTCGAACCCGCAGAGCGGCGCGGCAAGGAGCGCCCGTGGCGCTCCGTCGGACGCGGCCGCCAGACGCGCTTCGACCCCGACGTCCCGGAGTCGCTGCACGCGGCCGGCGCCGTGGCGGGCCTCGTGCTCGACCAGGAGGCCGACCGGGTCCGCGCGTGGCTCGCCGCGGCGCCCGCCGAGGACCCGCAGTGGCTCCTCGCCTCGACGATGAGCGGTGCGTCGTTCTACGCGACGCGCGAGGAGCTCGACGCGCTCGCGCGCGAGGTCGAGGCGCTCACCGACCGCTTCGCCGGCCGCTGGGACGACCCCTCCCTGCGACCCGCGGGCGCACGCCCCGCGCGCCTGTTCGCCGTCGTCAACGCCGACCCCCGCAGGACCCCCCGATGAGCGCACCGGACGGACCGGCGGGCACCACCCCGACCGGCACGAGCGCGAGCGGCACGGCGGCGAGCGGCGTCGCGCCGACCGGGACGACGGCCGGTCCGGCCGAGGACGCCGCCGCAGGCCCCGCGCGCGCCGCGCTGCGCGGCCGCCCGTTCCGCCTGCTGTCGGTGGCGTGGGCGTTCACGAACTTCGCCGACTCCGTCCTCGCGATCATCCTCGCCGTGTGGGTCAAGGACCTCACGGGGTCCAACGGCGCCGCCGGCCTCGTGTTCGCCGCGCTCGGCCTGCCGGCGCTCGCGTCGCCGTTCCTCGGGCAGCTCGCCGACCGGGTCTCGCGGCGCCGGATGCTCGTCGGGGCGTACGCCGTCGGGGCGCTGAGCGTGCTCGCGCTGCTCGCCGTGCGGGGCCCCGGGCAGGTGTGGCTCGTGTTCGTCGTCACGGTGCTCTACTCGACCGTCGGCTTCGCGACGGCCGCTGCCCAGTCGGGTCTCGTGCGAGACATGCTGCCCGACGACGCGCTCGCGCCCGCGAACGGCCGCCTCACGACGATCGACCAGGTGTTCCGCCTCCTCATGCCGGTCGTCGGCGCCGGCGCGTACGCGCTCGCGGGGGTGTGGCCGCTCGTCGCCGCGGCGTCCGTCGCGTTCACGGTCGCGGCCGTGCTCGTCGGGCGCATCCGGGTCGCCGAGACCCCGCCGACCCCGGCCGACGAGCGCGAGCCCTACCTCGGCGAGGTCACCGCGGGCTTCCGGCACCTCGTGCGGACCGCGCCGCTCGGCGTCCTCACGCTCGCGCTCGTCGTCGCGTTCGCGGCCGTCGGCTTGCTCAACGCGGTGAGCCTCGCGATCGTCGAGCACGGCCTCGGCCTCCCCGCGGCGCTCCTCGGCCCCATCGCGTCCGTCCAGGCGCTCGGGGCGATCGTCGCCGGGCTCACCGCGGCCCGGCTCGTCGCCCGCTGGGGCGCGCAGCGCGTCGTCGCGCTCGGCCTGCTCGTGCTCGCGCTGGGCATCGTCCCGACGACGGGCACGAGCGTCGCCGCGATCGTCGTGGGGCTCGGCGGGGTCGGGCTGGGCGTGACGTGGGCGGTCGTCGGGTTCGTCACCGAGCGCCAGCTCCGCACGCCCGGCACCCTCCAGGGCCGTGTCGCCGCCGCGAGCACGATGCTGCTCAACGTCCCGCAGCTCGTCCTCACCGTCGTGGGCGCGGCGCTCCTCGGGGTGCTCGACTACCGCGTGCTGCTCGTCGTCACGGTCGCCGGGGTCGTCGTCGCCTCGGGTCTCGCGCTGCGCGGCCGCCGCGCCGCCGCGGCGGTCGCCGAGTAGGGCGCGGCGTCGGCCCCGGGTTCAGTCGTCGAGACCGCGGGCGCGCAGCGCGTCCCCGAGCGCGTCGGCCTGACGCAGGGCCCCGACGACGAGCGGGACGGCGTAGGCGCGCACGTCGCGCTCGCGGCCGCGGGCCCGGCACGCGTCGCGCACGCGGTGCGCGAGCGCGGTCACCACGGGGACGCACCGCACGGCGAGCGACAGGACGAGCGCGAGCCGGCCGACGTCGACCCCCACGCGCGCGAGCGGGCGCAGGCCCCGGCCGATCGCGGCGAGCACGGCGGACGTGCGCGTCGTGAGCAGCACGAGGCCCGCGAGCGCGACGAGCGCGACGAGGCGGGACGTGAGGACGAGCGCGGGCACGGGACCGAGGGTGAGCCACTGCACCGCGAGCAGCACGGGCACCACGAGACGCAGGGGCCGCACCTGCGCCCAGGCCGCGCGCAGGCCCACGCCCGCGACGGCGTACAGGGCCGCGACGGCGCCGACGACGGCCGCGACCGTCCCGGGCGACGTCGCCGCGAGCGCGACGGCGGACACGCCCGCGAGCCCGGCGAGCTTGGCCCCCGCGGGCGCGCGGTGCACGAGCGACGTGCCCGGGCGGTACGTGCCGGGCGTCACGACGGCCGCCCGTGCGGCGCGACGTGCACGGCGGGCCTCGGCGCGGGCGAACCCGTCACGACGCGCCCCGGCGGCTCGCGGGTGCGGCCTCGTCGACGAGGCGCCGGTAGTGCGCGACGGCCGGCCCGGGTGCGTCGTCCGCCACGACCCGCCCGTCGTCGACGACGAGGACGCGGTCCATCGCGTCCATGAGGGTCAGGTCGTGCGAGACGAGGACGACCTGCTGGGGCAGGGCCGCGAGCTCGGCGGCGAACCGGCGCGTGTTGCGCAGGTCGAGGAGCGTCGTCGGCTCGTCGGCGACCACGAGGCGAGGGCGCGCCGCGAGGACGGACGTGAGCGCGAGGAGCTGCTTCTGCCCGCCGGACAGGAGGTGGGCGGGGTGGTCGGCGTGGTGGGCGAGGCCGCGCGCCGCGAGCGCGTCCCGCACGATCCGGTCGCGCTCGGAGGCGGGCACGCCGCGCACCGAGTACGCGACGTCCTCGGCGACGGTCGGCATGACGATCTGCGCGTCCGGGTCCGTGAACACGAACCCGGCGCGGCGCCGGACCGCCGCGCCGTCGCGACGTGTGTCGAGCCCGTCGACGAGCACGCGTCCCGCCGTGGGGACCACGAGCCCGTTGAGCAGGCGCGCGAGCGTGCTCTTGCCCGAGCCGTTGGCGCCGACGATCCCGACGCGGCGCTCGGTGAGCTCGACGTCCACCCCGCGCAGGACGTCGCGCTCGCCGAGCCGCACGTGCACGTCCTCCAGCCGGACGACGCACCCCGTCGCCGCGTCGGCGGTCACGGCGCCGGCGGGCACGACGCCCGAGGGCACGGCGTCGGCCGGGACCGGGGGAGCGGCGCCGGGCGTGCGCGCCCCCCGGTCGGCGTTCCGGCGGCGGGCGGCCGCGACCGCGCGCGCGATCACCGGACCACCTCCACGAGCGCGGCGACGCCGAGCCCGCCGCCCACGGCCGCGGTCGCGAGGCCGAGCGTCCCGGCGGGGGCGCCCGCGCGCACGAGCCGCGAGAACAGCCGGACGATGACGAGCGCACCGCTCGCGCCCCACGGGTGCCCGAGCGCGAGCGCGCCGCCGTCGGCGCACACGCGCGCGTCGTCCGCGGCGTCGCCGAGCGGGTCGAGCCCCAGCGCGTCCGTGACCGCGAGCACCTGTGCGGCGAACGCCTCGACGACCTCGACGGCCGCCACGTCGTCGAGCGCGACGCCCGCGCGGGCGAGCACGGCCCGGACGGCGGGCACGGGCCCCCAGCCGGGCAGCGCGGGGTCGCAACCGACCGTCGCGGACGCGAGCACGCGCAGGCCTGGTGCGCCCAGGTCGCGGCGCACTCGCTCGGGCACGACCGCGACGGCCGCGGCCCCGTCGCTCACGGGGCTCGCCGTCGCCGCGGTCACGGTCCCGTCGGGCGAGAACGCGGGCACGAGCCGGGCGAGCACGGCGGGGTCGAGGCGGCGCGCCCGCTCGTCGCGCGCGAGCGCCCGCCGCGGCGCGCCGAGCCGCACGGTCTCCGCG
>NZ_JAAFAN010000037.1:0-43047 GCF_010287905.1 Cellulosimicrobium composti | reverse complement strand
GCACCGCCGGCGGTCACGGAGCCCGCGAGCACGAGCGGGGCCAGGCCCGCGCGCGCCGCGTAGATCGCCGCGGTGTATCCCGCGGGACCGGACCCGACGACGATCAGGTTCTGAACGGCTGACTGCTCGGTCACGTGCTGCTCCTCGATGCTCGGTGCGTGGCGGCCGACCACGCGAGAGTGTGAACGCCGCCGGGGCGGCTTCTGTTCCACGGTACGGGTGTCGGTCACGCTACGGGCACCGGGCGGCCGGCGTGTACGTCGTCCACCGGGTGCGACGGGCCAGTCCGTCCCGCGTGCTCGTCGGGTCCCCCGGTCGGGCTTCTGCAACGGCTCACACGTCAGGGCTCGCGAGACGGCGCTTCCCGCCGGCTCACCGCCGTGGGCTCCCGTGACGGTGCCGACCTCGCCGGGCTCGCCGTGAGCTCCGAGACGGACGCACTCCTCGCCGAGTCCCACGGCGGGCGTCTTTCTCGCCGAGTCCCACGGCGGGCGTCTTTCTCGAGCGACGGCGTCTGCCGACCACCCGCACGCGCCACTCCGCGGCACGACGACGCGTGGCTCAGCGTGTCCGGGCCCGCTCGCGACGCGAACCCGCACACGGAGAGCCCGTCAGAGACCCAGACCCGGACCAGACCGGGAGCTCGGACGTGGACCCGGACCCGGACCCGGACCCGGGTCCAGACTCAGACCGGACCTAGACTCAGACCCGGAATCAGACCCGGAATCAGACCCGGAATCAGACCCGGAATCAGACCCGGAATCAGACCCGGGTCCGGAATCAGACCCGGAATCAGACCCGGGTCCGGACTCAGACCCGGAATCAGACCCGGAATCAGACCCCGCGCGACCCGGGACCGGGCTCAGGAGACGAGGATCTCGTTGATCTCCGCGCGGTACTCGCCGGACGGGTTCTGGGGCAGCTCGGTGAACCACAGCACGATGGACTCCGCCTCGACGGGCTGGTCGAACGAGAACTCGACGCCCGGCGCGAGGGGCCCGGACGCGAGCACCTCGCCGTCGGTCGGGGCGTCGGGGCTCGTCGCGCGGATCTCGACGTTCCCGCCGGTCACGGCGGTGTCGAGCACGACGGTGGAGACGGGTGCCTTCTCCTCGAGCGTGACCGCGAACCCGATGCCGGTGCGCAGGCCGGCGAAGTTCGCGGCGTTGTACCGGCGCGAGATCCAGGTCGTGTCGGGCTGCTGGTCGTAGGCGAGCGGGGCGAGCTCGGGGTGCTCGCCGTCGTTGTTGCCGCCGGCGTCGCCCTCGGGGTCGAGCGCCTCCCCGGACGCGATGACGGGCCGGACCTCCGTCACGGGGGGAGCCTCCTGCCCGGCGTCGGTTCCTTCGCCGCCCTCGCCCGCGGACGGCTCGCCCGGTTCCTCACCGGTCTGCTCCTCGCCCGCCTGCAGGGCGGGGCCGAACCCGTCGAACGCGGTGTTGACGGCCCACACGACGCCCCACACCACGAGGCCGAGGACGAGCAGGAGGACGATCGGCGTGGCGTTGAAGCGTCGCGGACCGCGGCGCCGGGGAGCGGGTTCGCTCCACGCCTGCGGGGCTTCGGCCGGGGTCGGCTCGCCCGTCGCGTAGGCGAGCGGCGCGGTCCCGGCGTCGTACCCCGTCGGGGGCGGGGGCACGGCGTGGCTGCCCGGTGCGGCGACGGGCGTCGGCGGCGGGATCGCGGGCGGCGGGACGGCCTGGGTCGCGCCGGTGTAGGCCGCAGGCCCCGCCGAGCCGGGGACCGCGCCCACGCGGTGGATGCGTCCGGTCGTGGGACGGCGGACGGGCGGGGCGGGCGGCGGCGTCCCGGGAGGGGCGCTCGTCGCGCCGTCGAACGCGCTGCGCACGGACTGGCGGCTCACGCCGGCCGCGGCGGGCTGGACGAACGCGGGGAGCGCCGCGACGACGGAGACCTCGCCCCACGGCTCGACGGCCGCGACGACGTCGGCGGGCGACGCCGGGCCGTCGCCCGGTGCGGCTGCGGTCCACTCGTCCGCGGTGCCTCGCGCGCCCGAGAACGTCGCGGTGCAGAGCGCGTCGAGCTCCGCCGGGACGTCGGGGCGCACGGCCGAGAGGGGGAGCACGTCGTCCCCGGCGCGCTGCGCGGGGAGCGGGTGGATGGCGTCCTGCGCGATCCACGGGACGTCGAGCGAGGGCCCGGGCCAGCGGGCCGTCATGGCGTAGTAGAGGAGCGCGACGAGCCCGACGGCGTCGGCGCGCGACGTGCGGTCGGCGTCGTGCTGGTCGTGCCCGGCCACGCCCGCGTCGAGCCCGAGCCCCGTGACGAGGACGCGGCTCCCGTCGACCCGGACGGCGTCGGGCCGCAGCGCCAGGTGGTGCACCCCGCGGCGGCGGGCGACCTCCAGGGCGGCGGCGGCCTCGCCGACGATCGCGCGCGCCTGCTGCGGGTCCACGATGCCGCCCGCGACGACCTCGCTCAGCGTGATGCCCGTGTACCGCTCGGTCACGACGTAGGCGACGTCGTCCTCCGACCCGACGTCGAGGACGCGCGTGAGGCGCGGGTCGACGACGAGAGCGGCGCGCCGTGCGGAGTCCAGCGCCTCGGCGACGTGCGCGCCGCTGACGAGCGAGACCCGGACGGGCCGGTCGAGGATCTGGTCGTGCGCCGACCACGCGGTCACGTCGGACAGGTCTGACGCGAGCTGCTCGTCGAGCCGGTACCGCGCGACGAGCAGTGTTCCTGGGGCCACGCCGTTCACCGGACCTCCTCCGTGGGACTCGTGGTCGACACACCATGGTACGCGGGCCCTGATTGCCCTCGTATCACCCGATCTGCTCCGGGCGCCGCCGCGCGGCCCGTGGGAGGGCTCACCGGCGCACGAGTCGCCGGACGCGGCGCACGACCGGGCCGGCGAGCTGGTCGAGCTCGCGCACGCGCATGAGCTTGAGGCCGCCCGCGTACACGAGGGTCATGACGACGCCGGCGACACCCACGAGCACGACCGACTCCCACCAGGAGAGCCCGTAGATGCCGTCGGTGGCGTCGCCCGTCACGACCACGAACGCACGGAGCACGCCCCACCCGGCGACCGCGCTCACCCCGGCCGCGAGCACGGCCTTGACGTGCAGGCGCAGGATGCGGGCGCCGTCGAGCCCCTGGAGCGTCCGGCGCAGGCCGACGGTCCGCAGGGCGACGGCCACGACGTTGGACAGGCTCATCGCGAGGCCGATGCCCACGACCCAGAAGGGGGGCGTGAGCACCTGCGTCGCGAGCCACGACACGCCGACGAGCACGATCGTGCCCGGGACCTGGATCCAGAAGACGGTCTTGCCGTCCTCGAACGCGTAGTAGACCCACTTCATGAGCACCATGCCGCCCAGCGGCACGAGGCCGAGCGCCATGGCGCGCAGCACCATGGACACGGCCTCGCCCGACGCGGCGTCCACCGACGGGACGAGCAGCTTGGTGACGGGCAGCGCGAGGACCACGAGCACCGCCGTCGCGAACACCGTGAACACGCCGACGGTCCGCACGCCGCGCGAGAGGTCGTGGCGCACGCGGGCGAGGTCGCCCGCGTGGGCCGCGGCGCTCATGCCGGTGAAGAGCGCGGTCGCGATCGACACGGTGACGAGGGAGTGCGGCAGCAGGTAGATCATCAGCGCCTGCGTGTACGCCGCGTTGCCGGCGACGGCCAGGGAGCCGGAGAACGCGTCGGGCGCGCCGGTGACGAGGCCCGTGACGGCGCCGAGCGTCCCGGGGTCGTCCCGGTAGGGGCCGAACGTGCGGGCGAGCGCGGCGCGCGGCGCCTCGCTCGCGAAGCGCGTGGTGAACAGGACGCCGACCTGCTCGAGGAGGACCGCGGCGAACGTCCACAGGGCGACCTGGCCCGCGGAGCGCAGGCCGATGCCGCGCAGGCCGAACCGCACGTGCCAGCGGAACCCGGCCCGCCACAGCGGCAGGACGAGGATGAGCGCCTGCGCGGCGACGCCGAGCGTCGCGGTCCCGGCGAGGAGGGCGATCTTCGTGGCGTCCCACTGCGTGAGGTCGTCGACGTTCCCCACCGCCGCCGGGCCGTAGAGCGCGATGAACGCGCCGAACCCGACGATCGACACGACGTTGTTGAGGACCGGCGCCCACATGAACGGCCCGAACTGCCCGCGCGCGTTGAGCACCTGGCCGAGCAGCGTGTAGAGCCCGTAGAAGAACAGCTGCGGCGTGCACCAGAACGCGAACGCGACGGCGAGCGACGTCTGGGGTCCCGTCCACCCCGGCCCGGTGTACAGCGCGACGAGGATGCTCGACCCCGCCGTGAGCAGCGCCGAGAGCGCGAGGAGGATGACGCCGGACAGCGTGAGCAGCTTGTCGAGCCGCTCCTGCGTGTTGTGGGCGCGGTACGCGCGGACGATCTGCGGCACGAGCACCGCGTTGAGGACGCCGCCCGCGAGGATCGCGAAGAGGACGTTGGGGATCTTGTTCGCGACGTCGAACGCGTCGGCGACCAGGCCGGTCGTCCCGATCGCGGCGACGAGCAGGACGTTGCGGACGAGGCCGAGGCCGCGCGAGACGAACGTGCCGGACGCCATGAGCGCGGACGACCGGCCGAGCCCGCCCTTGCGCGGCGCCGGGGCGTCGGTCGCGCCCGCCTCCGCGGTCTCGTCGGGCGTCCCGGGTGCGGCCGGGTCGCCCGGGAAGGCGCCGGCGGGCACGGTCGTGTCGCGCGCGGTCCCGGGTCGGGGCCCGCGCCCCGCGCCGGTCGGACGCACGTGCCGCGGCTGGTCCGGGCTCACTCGCGGCGCCCCTCGTCACGACGCGCGGGCCCGTCGGGGGCGGTGGCCGTCGCCATCCGCCCGGGCTCGGGCGACGTCGCGGCAGCCTGCCCGGGCGTGCCGGCCTCTCCGGGCGTCGCGGACGTCGCACCCTGCCCGGGCGCGGCGGGCTGGTCCACCGTGGCACCTGCCAGACGGCGCGGCGACCGTCCGCGCCGCACGGTGCGCCAGATCCCGGCGACGAGGGCGATCCCGAGGAGCACGGCCACCACGACCGTCCCCACGGACTCCCAGTCGGCGCGGACGCGCACCACGAACTCCTGCGGCTCCGCGACACGCACCTGCGGCTGCGCCGCGCTCACGAGCTCGACCTCGACGGTGACGTTGCCGCTCCCGAACCCCTCGACCGGGACGCCGACGCTCGTCTCCGTGGCCACGAGGTCGCCGTCGTCGTCGCGCGTCGCCGCGGGGATGGTCACGGTCCGCCGCTCGGGCGCTCGCAGCCGGGGGTCGTCGGGGCGCAGCACGACCTGCACCGTCGCGTCCTGCTCCAGGGTGCTGCGCACGCGGACCGGGAGGTCCTCCTGCTCCGCGACGAAGAGGAACGGGGCACGCGTCTGCACCGACAGGCTCTGCCGGACCGCGCCCGACCGCTGCTCGGCGTGCTGGACGGCGAGCACGCGCAAGGGCTCGGCCGCGCGGAACGCGACGGCCGTGGGCGTGACGAAACCGGGCTCGAGCGGGCTCGTGACCGTCGCGGGGTCGGCCACGACCGTCGCGAACGCCGCCAGGTCCGCCCGCGAGCGGTCGAGCGCGCGCAGCTGCGCCTCGGTGATCTCGCCCGCGCCCGGCACGTCCCGCGGCAGGGGCGTCCGCTCGACGTCGGGCGGCACGGAGGCGAGGAGCTCGTCGACGGGGGCGAGCTCGACCCAGGGGGCCGACCGCAGCGCGTCGAGGCGCGCGGAGAAGAGGGAGGGCTCGGGGTCCCACGTGCGCGGCAGAGCGACGAGGACGTGGCGCTGCTCGGCGGGGCGCTCGCGCGCGATCACCGCGGTCTCGGCGAGGACGCGCTGCGTCGCGCTCACGCCCGAGCCGTCGCCGGCCGAGAGCAGCGCCGTGAGCACCGGGTCGGCGACGAGGGCCGTGACCGGCCCCGCGTCCGTGGTCACCTGCGCGACGCCCGAGGGGGTGTAGGTCAGCGACTCGTCGGGGACGAGCCCGCCCGGGCCGACGATCGTCGAGGTCGCGCCCGACGCCGCGGCGAGGGTCGTCGTCGCGAGGTCCGGCACCGCGTCGCCGGGCCAGGCGAGGTCGGTGCGCCACCCGGCCGTCAGGTCGCCGGGAACCGCGGAGCCCGTGGTGTCGCCCGTGCCCGTCGCGGACCCGTCCGTCCCGGCATCCGCGTCCCCGCTGCCCGCGTCCCCCGCGGACGCGTCCTCCGACTCCTCGCCGGACCCGCCCGCGGAGTCGCCGCCGACATCCTCGCCCGAGCCGTCCCCGGAGCCTGTCGTGGACCCGTCCTCGGTGTCCGCGGACCCGTCCTCGGCGTCCGTGGACGCGGGGTCCGACCCGGACGAGCCGGGGTCCGACGGCGGCGCAGGGAGCGGCGTCCCCTCGGGCAGGGGCAGGCCGGCGTGCGCGAACGCGGAGACGTCGGGGTCGTAGGCACGCAGGGCGAACGTCGAGCGTCCCGCGGACGCGGCCCGGACGTCGTCGGCCCACGCGGTCACCGCGGGGTCCTCGGCGCCCGCCGCGGCGGCGAGCAGCGCGGGGTCCGCGACCCATCCGACCTCGGTCGCCTCCGCGGTCGCCGCGAGCAGGCGCCCGAGCCGGCCCTCGGCGCCGGTCGCCGCAGCGAGCGCGTCGTCGTACGCCGTCGGGTCGGGGTCGACGGGCGGGCCCGTCATCGCCGCGACCACGCTGAGCCGGACGGTCGTCACGTCGCCCGACGGCGCCCACAGGACGAACGTGCGCTGGACCGCGAGGCGCGCGCCGGCGTCGGACACCGTGACCGACACGCCGCGCGGGCCCCACGAGCTCCCCGCGTTGAGGTTGAGCTCCGCGACCGGCACGGAGAGCGTGACGTCGGCGCTCGCGCCGGGGGCGAGCGGCCCGCCCAGGTCCTCGCTCGTGACACCGATGCCCACGCGCCCGTCGACCCCCGTCGTCGCCCAGCTCTCGAGCGCCGAGCGGGTCGCGAGCGCGCGCCCGTCGATGCCGAGCGCGACGGTGGGCGCCGCGAGCGTCTCGGCCGTCCCGTTGGTGACGCGCGCCGCCAGGGTCAGGGTGTCGCCCGGGACGAGCCGGGTCGGCTGCAGCGAGGTCACCTCGACCGTCACCGCGTCGTCCGCCTCCTCCGTGGCCCGCGGGACGGCGGCCGTGGCCGGCGCCGCCGCGACGCCGCCGAGGACCGCTCCGCCCACCACGACCAGCAGCACGACCAGGACGACGAGGAGTCGCGCGGGCGGGGCGAGGAGCGGGGCCGGCGCGGCGCCGCGAGGGCGCGCGCCGCTGCTGGGGGAGGGCGTCATGAGTGGTCGGTCGAGCTCCGTGGGGCGGGCGGGGCCGGGCCGCCGCGGCCGTCGTGCGGACGGCCGGGCGAGCGGACGATCGTCCGGGTCACCCTACTCTCGACCACCCCGTGGAACCGCGTCCGCCGGCCCTCGAGCACGCTGTGCGCGACGGCCGCGATCCGCCGCTCGTTGGGGTACGCGAGCCGGTCCGGGAGATCCACGACCGGGACCCACGCCACGTCCTCCGCCTCGCCGTCCGGGTCGCCCTCGACCGTGAGGTAGCCGCCCGTCGCGCGCAGGAGGAAGTGGTGGACGACCTTGTGCACACGGCGGTCGTCCCCCGTGAACCAGTAGTCGATGACCCCGAGCGGCTCCTGCACCGCGCCCCGGATGCCCGTCTCCTCCGCGATCTCGCGGACCGCCGCCTCCTCCGGCGTCTCCTCGCCCTCGAGGTGCCCCTTCGGCAGGCACCACTCGAGACGACCGCCGCGGTTCCGCCGCGCGATGACCGCCGCGCACGGCTCGCCGCCCAGCACGGTGATGACGAGCCCGCCCGCCGAGACCTCGTCCACCACCGGCAGCGGCGCCGGCGCGGGGGCCGGTCGGGAGCGCGGGTCGATGCGCAGGGCGTGACCGCCCGGCGGGGCCGGCACCGGCGGGGAGTGCCCGGGCCCGCTGCCGCTCCCGCCCACCGGATCCCTCCGGGGGTCGTCGGCGCGCGCAGGGGTGGACATGTCCCAACTTTACCGAGTGCGGGCGCACCCTCCCGGGAGCCCGTCCCGGGCGGGGGCGGCGCATCTGGCAGGCTTGGTTGCCGTGCCCCACCCTTCGTCCCCCCAGCCGACCCCTGCAGCGCTCGAGCTGCAGCGCCGGGCCCTCGCCGTGCTCACCGAGATGGCGCCCGCGGCGATCGAGCTCGGCGAGGCGTTCCGCTCCGCAGGCCACGAGCTCGCGCTCGTCGGCGGACCGGTCCGCGACGCGTTCCTCGGCCGGGCCAGCAACGACCTCGACTTCGCGACGTCCGCGTCCCCCGACGAGAGCGAGGCGATCCTCGCGCGCTGGGGCGACGCGCACTGGGACATCGGCAAGGAGTTCGGCACCATCGGCGCCAAGCGGTTCGGCCGCAGCGGGCCGGGCGACGAGCTCGTCGTCGAGGTCACGACGTACCGCAGCGACGAGTACGACCCCGCGTCGCGCAAGCCCGTCGTCGCGTTCGGCGACACGCTCAAGGGCGACCTGTCGCGCCGCGACTTCACCGTCAACGCGATGGCCGTGCGCGTCCCCGACATGACGTTCGTCGACCCGTTCGACGGGCTCGGCGACCTCGCCCGGCGCGTGCTGCGCACCCCGATCGCCCCCGAGCGCTCGTTCGACGACGACCCGCTGCGCATGATGCGCGCCGCGCGGTTCGCCGCCCAGCTCGGGTTCGACGTCGACGGCGGCACCCTCGCAGCGCTCGTCCTCATGACCGAGCGCATCGAGATCGTGTCCGCCGAGCGCGTGCGCGACGAGCTCTCCAAGCTCCTGCTCGCGGCGTCGCCGCGCCGCGGCCTCGAGGTGCTCGTCGACACCGGCCTCGCCGACCACGTGCTGCCCGAGCTCCCCGCGCTCAAGCTCGAGATCGACGAGCACCACCGGCACAAGGACGTCTACGAGCACTCCCTCACCGTGCTCGACCAGGCCATCGCCCAGGAGACCGGGCCCGACGGCGCCGTCCCCTCCCCCGACCTCGTGCTCCGCCTCGCCGCGCTCCTGCACGACGTCGGCAAGCCGCCCACGCGCCGGTTCGAGGACGGCGGCGGCGTCAGCTTCCACCACCACGAGGTCGTCGGCGCCAAGATGGTCGCCAAGCGGCTCAAGGCGCTGCGGTACGACAAGCAGGTCGTCAAGGACGTCGCGCGCCTCGTCGAGCTCCACCTGCGGTTCCACGGCTACGGCGACGGCGCGTGGACCGACTCCGCCGTGCGCCGGTACGTGACCGACGCCGGCCCGCTCCTCGAGCGCCTGCACCGCCTCACGCGGGCCGACTGCACGACGCGCAACCGGCGCAAGGCCCAGCGCCTGCGGGAGTCCTACGACGACCTCGAGCGCCGCATCGCCGACCTCCAGGCCAAGGAGGAGCTCGACGCCGTCCGCCCCGACCTCGACGGGCAGCAGATCATGGCGATCCTCGGGATCCGGCCCGGCCCGGTCGTCGGGCGCGCGTACAAGCACCTGCTCGAGCTGCGCCTCGACCGGGGCCCCGTCGACGAGGAGACGGCGCGAGCGGACCTGCTGCGGTGGTGGGGGGAGCAGCCGGAGTCGTCGGCGTCCTGAGCCCGTCCCGCGTCGGCTCCCGACTCGCCGTCGTCCCGTCCGTCCCCCGGGGCGTCCCGCGCGTGGAGCGACGAGGCGTTCCCTGGACAGGGAACGGCACGGGTGCCGTGATCCGGTGATCACGGCACCCGTGCGATGCGGCGGGCTCGGGTCAGGCGTCGTCGGTCGCGACGGCGGCCTCGACCGGGGCCGAGTCGGCCGGGACGTCCGCGGTGGTGGCCTCTGCCGGGCCGTGGCCCGGGCCGTGCGGCTGGGCCGGGGAGCGGCGCAGCAGGAACGACAGGCCGACGGCCACGAGCATGACCGCCGTGCCCCACACGAACGCGTCGCCGACGCCCTCGGCGAGCGCGACCCGCGGGGACGCGCCGGCGTCGGCGTACGCGAGGGAGCGCGTCGTCATGACGGCGACGAACATCGCCGTGCCCGCGGCGCCCGCGAGCTGCTGCACGGTGCCGATCGACGCCGAGCCGTGCGAGTACTGGTGCGGAGCCAGCGCCGACAGGGCGGACGTGAACAGCGGCGTGAACATGAACGCGAGGCCCAGGCTCAGCGTGACGTGGAGCGCCAGGACGAACCACGGCGAAGACGTCGCGTGGATCGTCGTGAACGCGGCGAGCGCGACCGCGACGACGCTCACGCCCGGGATGACGAGCGGGCGCGGGCCCACGCGGTCGTAGAGCCGCCCGACCGTCGGGCCGAGCAGACCCATGAGCAGCCCGCCGGGCAGCACGATGAGCCCGGTCGCGAGCGGCTCCAGACCCATCGCGTCCTGCAGGAACAGCGGCAGGAGGATCAGCGAGCCGAACATCGCGACCATGCCGACGGCCATGATGCCGAGCGGCACGCTGAACCCGCGCTGCGTGAAGACCCGCAGGTCGAGCAGCGCCCGGTTCTCGCGCTGGAGCACGAGCTGGCGCCAGACGAACGCGCCGAGCGCGAGCGCGCCGAACGCGATCGGGACCGCCGGCGGGACGACCGGCGTGTGCCGCGCCGCCTCGCCGATGCTCGACAGGCCGTACACGAGGCCGCCGAATGCGAACGCGGCCAGGACGAGCGAGAACGGGTCCAGGCGGGAGTGTGTACGGTCGGCGACGTCCCGGATGTACAGGAAGCCGAGCAGCAGCGCGACGAGCGCGATCGGCAGCACGATTCCGAACACCCAGCGCCAGCTCAGCGAGTTGAGGATGAGCCCCGACAGCGACGGGCCGAGGGCCGGGGCGGCCGCCATGACGATCGAGATGTTGCCCATGATCTTGCCGCGGATCGACGGCGGCACGAGCGTCATGATCGTCGTCATGAGCAGCGGCATCATGACCGCCGTGCCCGACGCCTGCACCACGCGGCCGACGAGCAGCCACGCGAAGCCGGGTGACACCGCGGCGAGGAGCGTGCCCGCGCTGAACAGCGACATCGCGAGCAGGTAGGCGCCGCGCGTCCCGAGGCGCTGCAGCAGGAAGCCGGTCGCCGGGATGACGACCGCCATGGTGAGCATGAACGCCGTCGTGAGCCACTGGCCCGTGCTCGCCGTGATGCCGAGGTCCGCCATGAGCGGCGCGAGCGCGACGCTCATCGTCGTCTCGTTGAGGATGACGACGAACGCGGAGCCCAGGAGCAGGGCGATGACGAGGAAGTCGGCACGGGGGAGCCGGTCGACCGGCGTCGAGGTGTCGTGGGTGGAGGGGGCTGTCACGGGGTCTCCGCTCGCGTCGGTGGCGGCCCGGGCCCGTGTCGGACCCGGTCGGGGGCAAGGTGGGCTGCGCGGGGGCAGCACGGGGTCGCGTGCGCTGCACGCGACGACGGTGTCTGTTCTCGGTCGACGGGCCGCAGGAGTCGGCGGGCCCGGGGACGGTGCGTGCGGCGTCGGCCACGACGATCCGTACCCTGTACGACCACTCGACATCCTGCGTTATTCCCGGCCCCTCTGACGACCCCTTTTCCGGGTGGAAGTCATCGGTTCCGCGGCGGGCGGAATCCGGCGCGACGGACGCCGGGCGGAGCGTCAGGCGACGGTCGTGCCCGGGGTCGGCGCGGCGTCGGGCACGGCGTCCCCCTCGACCTCCGCCGGGGTGCGGGCCCCGCGCAGCCACAGCACCGCCGCCGTCGCGACGTACGCGACCGCGAGGGCGACGAACACCGGCCGCGACCAGCCCGTGTCCGGGAGCGTGAACGCGGCGAGCGCCGCCGCGCCGACGAAGGCCGCGTTGTACAGGACGTCGTAGAACGCGAACGCACGACCCCGGAACGCGTCGCCCGTGTCGCGCTGCACGATCGTGTCCACCGCGATCTTCGTGCCCTGCGCCGCCAGGCCCAGCAGCGCCGCCGCCGTGTAGACCACGGCCCGCTCCGGCGTCGTCACGAGCAGCAGCTGGCTCGCCGCCGCGAGCAGCAGCATGATCGCGATCCACGCCTGCGGACCCGTGTAGCGCGACAGGACAGGCGTCAGCACAGCGGCCCCCGCGCCCCCGACGCCCGTGAGCCCGACGACGAGCCCGAACGTCACGAAGCCCGCGTCCTGGTCGCCCGGGTTGAGGAGGTTGCGCGACATGAGGATCGACGCGATGAACACCACGCCGTAGAGGAACCGGTGCGTCGCCATCGCGAGCAGCGCCTGCCCCGGGGTGCGTCGCGCCACGAGGTACCGGGCGCCGTCGACCAGACCGCGCGCGACCCGGGCGATCTCCGAGCGGATCGCCGACTCCGCCGGCCGCTCCGGCCCGAGCTGCGTGCGCCCCAGCCGCAGCGCGAGCAACGACGCCACGCCGAACACCACCGCCGCGCACACCAGCGCGGACGAGTCCTTGACCCGACCCGGGTCGAACGCGAGCCCGAGCACCACGCCGACGCCGCCGCCCACGAACGCCGCGCCCGCCCCGAGCGTCGGCGTCAGGGCGTTCGCCGTGAGGAGCAGCGGGCCGTCCACCACGCGCGGCAGACCCGCGGACAGCCCCGCCAGGAGGAACCGGTTGACCGACAGCGCCGCCAGACCGAGCGCGTAGATCCACGCGCTCACCCCGCCCGTGAGCATGAGCGCCGCCATGCCCAGCGTGATCACCACCCGCACCGCGTTGCCCCACGCGAGCACCTGCCGCCGCTGCCAGCGGTCGAGGAAGACGCCCGCGAACGGACCGACGATCGTGAACGGCGCGAGCATCACCGCGAACGCACCCGCGATCGCCGCGGCCGTCCCCTGCGACTCGGGGGAGAAGAACAGCAGCGACGCCAGGCCGACCTGGAACATGCCGTCGCCGGCCTGCGACACGAGCCGGACCGCGAACAGCCTGCGGAAGCCGCTCAGGCGCAGCAGCGCCCGCAGCTCGGAGATCACACCCACGCGTTCACCCTACGTTCGTCGTCGTGCGGCCGGACATGCGGTGGTCCCCCGCACCGGGCGGGGTGTCCGACGGCGGTCCGTCGCCCGGTATCGGTCCGTCGCCGCCCTGGGGTCGGGCGACCGACGTCGGTCGGTCGCCTTGGAGGTCGGGCGGGGAGGCGCGCCGCGTCTTCCATCCGCCGCTCGTCCCTCGCGGCTCCCGCCAGACCCACCACGACGCGGCGCGCCTCCCCGCCCTCCCGCGGCACGTCACCTCGGGCGGTGGGCGGCCCGTGGACCGGTCCGCCGGGAGGCCTGTGCGCGGGAGAGCCCTGGCACCCGTCGTGGGCGCCAGGGCTCTCTCCGCGGTGGTCGGCGGTCGGATCAGCGGACCGGGCGCCGCAGACACCTCAGGTCAGCGCTCGACCATCCCGGTCGCGCTGTCCTTGCGCTCCGCTCCGGGCGAGTGCCTCGTCCCTCGGCCCTCACCCTGCACGTCGCTCCAGGTCAGCGCTCGACCTCACCGGCGATGAAGGCCTCGAGCTGCGCGCGGCCCTTCGTGTCCTCCATCTGGACCGGCGGGGACTTCATGAAGTACGTCGAGGCCGAGAGGATCGGGCCGCCGACGCCGCGGTCCTTCGCGATCTTCGCGGCACGGACGGCGTCGATGATGATGCCGGCGGAGTTGGGGGAGTCCCAGACCTCGAGCTTGTACTCCAGGTTCAGCGGGACCTCGCCGAACGCGCGGCCCTCGAGGCGCACGTACGCCCACTTGCGGTCGTCGAGCCACGCGACGTAGTCCGACGGGCCGATGTGGACGTTGCGGTCCTCCTTCTTGCCGCCGAGCGGGCCCTCGAGGTTCGAGGTCACGGCCTGCGTCTTGGAGATCTTCTTGGACTCCAGGCGCTCGCGCTCGAGCATGTTCTTGAAGTCCATGTTGCCGCCGACGTTGAGCTGGTAGGTGCGGTCCAGCACGACGCCGCGGTCCTCGAAGAGCTTGGCGAGCACGCGGTGCGTGATCGTCGCGCCGACCTGCGACTTGATGTCGTCGCCGACGATCGGGACGCCGGCCTGCTCGAACTTCGCGGCCCACTCCGGGTCGGACGCGATGAAGACGGGGAGGGCGTTGACGAACGCGACGCCCGCGTCGATCGCGGCCTGCGCGTAGAACTTCGCGGCCTCCTCGGAGCCCACGGGCAGGTAGCAGACGAGCACGTCGACCTGCGCCTCGCGCAGCGCGGCGACGACGTCGACCGGCTCCGCGTCCGACTCCTCGATCGTCTGCGCGTAGTACTTGCCGACGCCGTCGAGGGTCGGGCCGCGCTGGACGGTCACGCCGAGCGGCGGGACGTCCGCGATCTTGATCGTGTTGTTCTCCGAGGCGTTGATCGCCTCCGAGAGGTCGAAGCCGACCTTCTTCGCGTCGACGTCGAACGCCGCCACGAACTCGAGGCTCGACACGTGGTAGTCGCCGAACTGCACGTGCATCAGACCCGGCACGGTGCTGCTCGGGTCGGCGTCACGGTAGAAGTGCACGCCCTGGACGAGGGACGATGCGCAGTTGCCTACGCCGACGATGGCGACGCGGATGGAGGTCATCCTCGCTCCTTGGTGTTCGTTGTTCCAGGGTCCTCGGGACGCCTCGCGCCGTCGGGCTCCTGCTCGGATGGTTCCGCAGGATGCGGGGTGCTGCTGGTCCGTGCGCGCGTGGTGCCCCGGGAGTGCCCGGAGCTCCGGTCGCGCTCGGTGGTGATGAGACCGTCGAGCCAGCGCACCTCGCGCTCGACCTGCTCGAGTCCGTGACGTTGCAGCTCGAGCGTGTACTCGTCGAGCCGCTCGCGGGTGCGAGCCGCGGACTCCCTGACCGCCTCCAGCCTCTCGGTGAGCCGGGTGCGCCGGCCCTCGAGGATGCGGATGCGGGTCTCGGCGTCCGTCTGCGCGAAGAACGCGAACCGGACGTCGAAGCTCTCGTCCTCCCACGCGGCCGGCCCGGAGGAGGCCAGCACGCTCTGGAGGTGCTCCTTGCCCTCGGCCGTCAGCTCGTAGACGATCCGCGCGCGCTTGCCCGAGAGGGCGGGCGCGAGCGTCGACTGCGCGGCGGACTGCTCGGTGCCGGTGATGAGCCCGCGGGCCACCAACGACTTGAGGGCGGGGTACAGCGAGCCGTACGAGAGCACGCGGAACGACCCGAGCATGAGGTTGAGCCGCTTGCGCAGCTCGTACCCGTGCAGGGGCGACTCCTTGAGGAGGCCGAGGATCGCGGTCTCGAGCACGGGCGTCCTGCTGCGCACGATCCCACCTCCCCGACGCTCGTTCGGCGTGCCCCGGCGGGACTCGCTGTGACGTGATGTGACTCGATGTATCGAGTCGATACATCGACAGGTTAGGTCGTCTCGATGCGTCGTGCAATCCTGCGGGACGGTGGCGCGCCGCGCCACAGATGTGAAGGACCCGCGGAGGGGGCGGGACGCCGCGGCGAATCAATGGCGCACGATTCGCCCGGCGGGGGGCGTGAGCCCTTGTGGGCGCAGGACGACGCCCTATTGTTCAGGGTGGTCCGGCGTGTGCCGACCCCTGTGCCCGACGGCGGCCCCCGCACCCGAGGCGGGGACCTCGCCGCGGGAGGGCGGTCGCCACGGCGGGCCGCGAGCGGGCACCGCGACCGCGGCCCTCGCTCTCCGACGCCCCCCAGAGGAAGGTAGACCGTGGCGCGATCCACGAGGACGAAGGGACGGACGACCCCGCGCGGGCGCCGTCGGTTCTTCGACTACCCGCGCTCGCGCGTCAAGGGCTTCCGCCGCTGGCTGCCGTCGTGGCGCGTCGTCGTCGGGACCATGCTCACCGGCGTGGCGCTCGTGGCGGGCGTGGCCGTCGCCGCGTGGTTCACGACCGACGTCCCGACGAAGCTCCCGAGCGTCGGCGCGCAGACCTCGACGGTCTACTGGGGCGACGGCACGACCGAGATGGGCACGTACGCCGTCGAGAACCGCGAGATCGTCGACTTCGAGACCCTGCCCGACTACGTGGGCAACGCGGTCGTCGCGTCCGAGGACCGCACGTTCTGGACGAACTCGGGCGTGGACGTCCGCGGCATCGCGCGCGCCTTCTACAACAACATCAAGGGCGGCGGGCGCCAGGGCGCCTCGACGCTGACGCAGCAGTACGTCGAGCGGTACTACACGAGCACCGTCACGGACTACGCGGGCAAGGCCCGCGAGGCGATCCTCGCGCTGAAGATCACGCAGCAGCAGGACAAGTCCGAGATCCTCGGCAACTACCTCAACACCATCTACTTCGGCCGCGGCGCGTACGGCATCCAGGCGGCCGCGCAGAAGTACTACGGCGTCAACGCCGCCGACCTCACGGTGTCGCAGGCGGCCATGATCTCGGGCATCATCCCGAGCCCCACGAACTGGGACCCCGCCAACAACCCGGAGCAGGCCGAGCACCGCTGGAAGCGCTCGCTCGACAACATGCTCGAGGACGGCCACATCGACAAGGCCCAGTACGACGAGGCGATCGCCGGCGGGTTCCCCATGGCGATCGAGTACGTGAAGTCGGACAAGTACGCCGGCCCGACCGGCTACCTCCTCGCGATGGTCGAGGAGGAGCTCGCGAGCGAGAGCATCGACATCTCCGAGGACGACCTGACGAGCAAGGGCTACAAGATCACCACGACGATCGACCCGGCGATGCAGAAGGCCGCGGTGGAGACGATCGACACGCTCCCCCAGGAGAGCCGCGGCGACGAGAACCCGGTGTCCCCGAACCTGCGCGCCGCGCTCGTGTCGATCGACCCGAACGACGGTTCGATCCGCGCGCTCTACGGTGGCGCGAACTTCCTGGAGAACCAGTACAACAACGCGACCAGGGGCGCGGCCCAGGGTGGATCGACGTTCAAGCCCTTCACGCTCGTCGCCGCGCTCGAGGACGGGCACACGCTCGACGAGCGCTTCGACGGGAACTCGCCCAAGACCTTCCCCGGCGCGAACGACGGAGGGGACTGGAAGGTCCGCAACTTCGGAGACGCCGACTGGGGGAACATCGACCTGGTCAAGGCGACCGCGCAGTCGGTGAACACCGCCTACGCCGAGCTGAACATCGAGGTCGGGCCGGAGAAGACGGCGGACGTCGCGACGCGCCTCGGCATCACCGACGGCAAGGTCGGCAGCAACGCCGCGAACGTGCTCGGTGACGCGACCGTCACGCCGCTCGAGCTCACGAACGCCTACGCGACCCTCGCGGCGCAGGGGATGCGGTCGACACCGCACATCATCGCGAACGTCGTCGACGCCCGTGGCAACCTCGTCTACCAGGCACCGGGCGCGGACAAGCGCACCCCCGTGTTCGACGCGGACGTGATGGCGGCCACGACGTACGCGCTGTCCCAGGTCGTCGAGGAGGGTTCGGGCAAGCCCGCGCAGGCCATCGGCCGCCCGGCGGCGGGGAAGACCGGTACGTCGACCGCCAACAAGTCGGCCTGGTTCGCCGGGTTCACCCCGGGCCTCGCGACCGTCGTCGGCCTGTACCAGTCGGGCCCGGAGGGCGAGCAGGAGGACATCACGCCGTTCGGCAGGTGGGTCGGCGACGAGATCACGGGTGGTTCGTGGCCGGTCGAGGCGTGGACGTCGTACATGCAGACCGCGGCGGCGAACCTGCCCGTCGGCGAGTTCCCGACGTACACGCCGCCGAAGCCGCAGCTGCCCGAGGAGACCCCGACGCAGGAGCCGACCGAGGAGCCGACGGAGGAGGAGACGCCGGACGAGCCGGAGCAGCCGGAGCAGCCGGAGAACGTCACGGTGCCCGCCGACCTCCAGGGGCGGACCGTCGACGACGCCAAGGCAGCGCTCAGGGCCCTCGGTCTCAAGTGGGCGGTCACCGAGGAGTTCTCGGAGGAGCCGCGCGGCATCGTCATCAAGGCGGGCTCTGCGGGAGCGGAGGTGCCGCCGGGCTCGACGATCGCGCTCGTCGTCTCGAAGGGACCGGACCCGGGGCAGCAGCCCGAGGACCCGGACCCGACGGACCCGCCGACGGGCGACCCGACCGATCCCGGTGACGGGAACGGCGGCCCGGGTGGCGGTGGTCCGGGCGGTGGCGGCGGTCCCGGTGGCGGCGGCGGCCCGGGATCGGGCGGCTGACCCCGGCAGTGCCGCAGATTTCCGGGGGCCCGCGCCGAGCGGGTACCCTGGGGAGCTGCCGTCCGCGCGTCGGGCGGCAGCAGCACGAATGCATGAACCCTCCTGTCACGGAGAGACCGTGACCGCGAAGACCAGAGGAGGTGGGTTATCCGCATGCGTCAGTACGAACTGATGATCATCCTCGACCCCGAGATCGAGGAGCGCACCGTCGCCCCGTCGCTCGACAAGTACCTGTCGGTCATCAAGACCGACGGCGGCACCGTCGACAAGGTGGACATCTGGGGTCGTCGCCGCCTGGCGTACGACATCAAGAAGAAGTCCGAGGGCATCTACGCGGTCGTCGACTTCACGTCGACCTCCGACACCGCCAAGGAGCTCGACCGCCAGCTCGGCCTGAACGAGGCCGTCCTGCGGACGAAGATCCTGCGCACGGACGCTCGCTGATCCTCCCGCTTCCCCCGTTCGACCCGTCCTCCACCGGACACCGCACGCCGTAGCGCGTGTGGGCGCCGCGTGATGGGATGAGCCGACGCGAGAGGCGTACGAGCACGAACGCGACGACGTAGACGACACACACGAAGGAGCTGGCCATGGCAGGTGACACCGTCATCACGGTGATCGGGAACCTCACGGGAGACCCGGAGCTGCGTTTCACCCCCTCGGGTGCGGCGGTGGCCAACTTCACGGTGGCGTCGACGCCGCGGACCTTCGACCGCCAGGCGAACGAGTGGAAGGACGGGGACACCCTGTTCATGCGCTGCTCGATCTGGCGCGAGGCCGCGGAGAACGTCGCGGAGTCGCTGACGAAGGGCATGCGCGTCATCGTGCAGGGCCGCCTCGTCCAGCGCTCGTACGAGACCCGCGAGGGGGAGAAGCGCACCGTCGTCGAGCTGCAGGTGGACGAGATCGGTCCGTCCCTGCGCTACGCCTCCGCGAAGGTCACCCGCGCCCAGCGCTCGGGTGGCGGTGGCGGTGGCGGCGGCTTCGGCGGCGGTGGCGGCTACGGAGGTGGCGCCAACTCCGGTGGCGCCTCCGGCGGCGGATTCAGCTCCGGCGGCGGTCAGCAGCAGAGCGACGACCCGTGGGCCACGGCTGGTCCCGCGTCGTCCGGTGGCTCGTTCTCCGACGAGCCCCCGTTCTGATCGTCCGCCACTCCCAGAACACACACCCGTCCCCGCGGGTGCCGCACCGCCCGACGGTGCGGACCGCGCGCGGGGATCGCACCTTGTAGAGGAGCAACACCATGGCGAAGCCTGTGGTGCGCAAGCCCAAGAAGAAGTCCAACCCGCTGAAGTCGGCCAAGATCGAGTCGGTCGACTACAAGGACACGGCGCTGCTGCGCAAGTTCATCTCCGACCGCGGCAAGATCCGCGCGCGTCGCGTGACCGGCGTCTCCGTCCAGGAGCAGCGTCAGATCGCCCGTGCGGTGAAGAACGCGCGCGAGATGGCGCTGCTGCCGTACACGTCGACGGCACGCTGAGCGGGGAGGGGAAGAACTCATGGCCAAGCTGATCCTGACCCACGAGGTCACCGGTCTCGGTGAGCCCGGCGACGTCGTCGAGGTGAAGGACGGGTACGCCCGTAACTACCTCGTCCCGCGCAAGCTCGCCACGCCGTGGTCCAAGGGCGCCGAGTCGCAGGTGACTGCGATCCGCAAGGCGCGCAAGGCCCGCGAGATCGCGTCGCTCGACGACGCGAAGGCGATCCGCGACTCGCTGCAGTCGAAGCCGGTCGTCGTGCCCGCGAAGGCCGGCAACGCCGGTCGTCTCTTCGGCGCCGTGACGACGGCGGACATCGCGTCCGCGGTCGCCGCCGCCGAGGGCCCGTCGATCGACAAGCGCAAGATCGAGATCGGCCAGCCGATCAAGGCGACGGGGGACTACACGGTCTCCGTCCGCCTCCACCCGGAGGTCTCCGCGACCCTCGCGGTGAAGGTCGTCGCTGCCTGATCTGCTGCTGAGCAGTCCGAAGGCCCGGTCCCTCCTCGGAGGGGCCGGGCCTTCGTGCGTCCCGGGTCACGCCGTCCCGGTGACCATCCACGCGGTGCCACGGGCGCGCAGCCCGGTCGTGACGGCGCGCGCCGCCATGAAGACCCCCGCGAAGGCGAGCCACAGCCACGCGAGACCCGCCGCGCCGTCGGGCGCCCAGTGCCGCACGGCGAGGGCGGCGGGGGCGTAGACGACGAGCGTGAGCATCCCGGCCCACGCGAGGAACCGCCCGTCGCCGGCGCCGATGAGGACGCCGTCGAGCACGAACACCCACCCGGCCATCGGCATGAGCACCCCGCACACGGCCATCCCCACGGCGACGGCGGCGCGCACGTCCGGGTCGGACGTGAACAGGAGCGCGAACCACCAGCCGCCCGCGGCCATGACGACGCCGATCGCGGCCCCCGCGGCGACGCCCCACTGCAGGGTGCGGCGCAGGACGGCGCGGACGCGCGGGACGTCGTCGGCCCCCAGGCCGTGGCCGACGAGCGCCTGGGCGGCGATTGCGAGGGCGTCGAGCGCGAACGCGGCCAGGCCCCAGACGGACGTGACGACCTGGTACCCGGCGAGCGTGACCTCCCCGAGCCCGGTCGCGACGAAGACCGTCAGCAGGATGGCGAGGCGCAGGGACAGCGTGCGGACGAAGAGCGGAACGCCCGCGCGTGCGTTGGCCCAGATGCCGCCCGCCGCGGGCCGCAGGGACGCACCGTGCCGGCGCGCCCCGCGCACCACCACGACGACGAGGACCGCGCCCATCGTGAGCTGCGCGACCGCCGTGCCGATGCCGGACCCGGCGATGCCCAGCCCGGCCCCGTAGACGAGGACGACGTTGAGGACGGCGTTGAACGAGGCTCCGCCGGCGGCGACCCACAGGGGGGTGCGCGTGTCCTGCATGCCGCGGAGCACGCCCGTGGACGCGAGGACGAGGAGCATGCCCGGCAGGCCGAGCGCCGACCAGCGCACGTAGACCACGGCGTGCTCGGCGACCGCTCCCGCGCCGCCCATCGCGCCGACGGCCCACGGCGCGGTCGTCCACAGGGCGGCGGCGAGGGCGACGCCCAGCCCGAGGGCGAGCCACAGGCCGTCGATGCCCGACTGCAGGGCCTCGCGCACGTGCCCGGCACCGATGCGGCGCGCGACGGCGGCCGTGGTCGCGTAGGCGAGGAACACGCACAGGCCGACGAGTGTGACGAGGAGGGTCGAGGCGAGGGAGAGCCCGGCGAGCTGCGCGGTGCCGAGGTGGCCGACGACGGCGCTGTCGACGAGGACGAAGAGCGGCTCGGCGACGAGCGCGCCGAGCGCGGGGACGGCGAGCGCGAGGATCTCGCGGTCGAGGCGCGACCGCCCCCGCCGACCTGTGGACGACGACGCGGGGGCGACGACGTCCCCGTGCCGACCCGGGTCGCCGGACGGCTCCCGGCGTGTCGTCGGCGTGTCGTCGGACTTTCTTTCTTCCACACCCCTGAGGGTAGTGATGCACCTGGTCAGCGGCCGCTCACGGTGATGTACACAGGGAGATCGTGAGTTTGTCCACACCGTTTTCCACCGGGTGTGCACAGCGTGGAGGACTGTGTCCACAGGATCGGGGGTCCCTGTCCACCGGGCGTGCACAGGGTCGTTTGCAGGGTGTCCGAGCGCGATCTAGTGTCGCGGGGTCGTGCCTGTCGGAGGCGGGAGGTGCGGCCACCGGGACAGTCGTGTGGGTGGCCCGCTGTAGAACACGTGTACGACGAAGGGTGGTCCCGACCGCGCGGCCCACGAGGGTCGTCGCGGACTCGGGGGAGCGAGGGGCGCATGTCGATCGAGGAGCTCGAGGAAAGCTACGGAGGGCCGGGTCCGTCCGGGTTCGACCGGACGCCGCCCCAGGACGTCGCGGCGGAGATGAGCGTGCTCGGCGGCATGCTCCTGTCGAAGGACGCGATCGCCGACGTCATCGAGCAGATCCGCGGCTCCGACTTCTACCGCCCCGCGCACGAGATCGTGTACGAGGCGATCATCGACCTCTACGGCCGCGGCGAGCCGGCCGACGCGATCACCGTCGTCGCAGAGCTCACCAAGCGCGGCGAGCTCCAGCGCATCGGCGGCGCCCCCTACATCCACGACCTCATGGCCGGCGTCCCCACCGCCGCGAACGCCGGGTACTACGCCCGCATCGTGCGCGAGCGCGCCGTCCTGCGGCGCCTCGTCGAGGCCGGCACGCGCATCGTGCAGCTCGGCTACGCGACCGACGGCGGCGACGTCGACGAGATCGTCAACAACGCCCAGGCCGAGGTCTACGCCGTGACCGAGCGCCGCACGACCGAGGACTACCTGCCGCTCGCCGAGATCCTCGGGCCCACGTTCGACGAGATCGAGGCCGCCCAGGGCCGCGGCGAGGGCATGACCGGCGTCCCCACCGGCTACTCCGACTTCGACCGGCTCACCAACGGGCTCCACCCCGGCCAGATGATCGTCGTCGCTGCGCGACCCGCTATCGGCAAGGCGCTCGCGCTGGACACGCCGCTCCCGACGCCGTCGGGCTGGACGACGATGGGTGACGTCGCCGTCGGTGACCTGCTCCTCTCCGCGGACGGGACGCCCACGCGCGTCGTCGCCGCGACGGAGGTCATGGTCGACCGCCCGTGCTACGAGGTCGAGCTCGACGACGGCACGGTGATCGTCGCGGACGCCCAGCACCAGTGGGTCACCTCGACCCGCGCCCAGCGGCGCGCGGTGCGATCCGGCGTGATGCCGGAGTCGTCCGTGCGGACGACCGAGGAGCTCGCCGCCACGCTCCGGACGGCGACGGCCGACCAGCGCACGAACCACTCCATCGTCACCGCGGCGCCGCTCGACCTGCCCGACGCGGACCTCCCGATCCACCCGTACGCACTCGGGGTGTGGCTGGGCGACGGCAGCTCCCGACGTGCCGAGTTCACCTCGGCCGACCCCGAGATCGCGATGCGAATCGAAGGTCTTGGGTACGTCGCACGGGCGAAGGGCAGTGCGGAGGGCCGCGCGCGGGCGTACACCATGCTTCTGCCCGAGAACGGCACGATGGAGGGTCGGCTGCGGACACTCGGGGTGCTGTCGAACAAGCACATCCCGGCTGCGTACCTCCGTGCGAGCGAGTCCCAGCGCCGGGACCTCCTGGCGGGGTTGCTCGACACGGACGGCACCGTCATGCCGCAGGGCAGCGTCCAGATCAGTCTGACGAACGAGCGTCTCGCGCGCGGGACGCGTGAACTCATCCTGTCGCTCGGGTACCGCACGGGTTGGTCGACGAAGACCGTGAAGGGGCGGACCGCGGCGTCGTCGACGGCGTACACGATCACCTTCACGACCGAGGACGACGTCTTCTGGCTGGAGCGCAAGCGCCTCGCCCACAAGGAGCGTCGCCGTCCGGGCACCGCGCGGCTCACGTCACGGTTCGTCGTCGACGTCCGCCGGGTCGAGTCGGTGCCGGTGCGCTGCGTCGAGGTCGACCATCCCTCGCACCTGTACCTGGCAGGACGATCGATGGTGCCGACGCACAACTCCGTGCTCGGCATCAACGTCGCGACGCACGCCGCGGTGCACCACCAGATGGCGTCCGTCATCTTCTCCCTGGAGATGAGCCGCAACGAGATCACCATGCGTCTTCTCGCCGCGGAGGCCAAGGTGCCGCTCACCCGGATGCGCTCCGGGAAGATGGACGACCAGGACTGGCAGAAGCTCGCGGCCACCATGGGCAAGGTCGCCGAGGCGCCGCTGTTCATCGACGACTCCCCGAACATGTCGCTCATGGAGATCCGGGCCAAGTGCCGGCGTCTCAAGCAGCGGCACGACCTCAAGCTCGTCGTGATCGACTATCTCCAGCTCATGAGCTCCGGCAAGCGCGTCGAGTCGCGCCAGCAGGAGGTCTCCGAGTTCTCGCGTGCGCTCAAGCTGCTCGCGAAGGAGCTCGAGGTGCCGGTCATCGCGATCTCGCAGCTCAACCGTGGTCCGGAGCAGCGTGGCGACAAGAAGCCCCAGATGAGCGATCTGCGTGAAAGTGGCTCGATCGAGCAAGACGCTGACGTCGTCATCCTGCTGCACCGCGAGGACGCCTACGAGAAGGAGTCGCCCCGCGCCGGCGAGGCCGACCTGATCGTGGCCAAGCACCGCAACGGCCCGACGGACACGATCACCGTGGCGTTCCAGGGCCACTACCAGCGGTTCGCCGACATGCAGATGTAGTCGGCGTCTGTCGACGTGCAGCCTAGATTGCACGCCTCTCCACCTATGTTACATGACCGCGGCTTTATCGTCGCATGGCAGACACTTGGGTTAGCGCTGCCGGGATAGGTCGGCGCAAGGTGGCGCTGTGGTGGGCCGAGGCTGCCCGACAGTGGTCGGCCGCCGGTCGGCCCTACCGGGTGCAGCGGACCTCTTGGTGTGCGCCTGGAGCGGTGCCATACTCGCAGGTGCACCCCATGACCCGGTTGCGGGTGCCTGGCCACAGTTCCTCGGCTTCGGCCGTGTGGCTCACGAGCGGCGAACTGACCAACCCGCTCGTGGCTCGGGCTGACCGACCCGACATAGGACGGATCTTCGGATCCATGCATGTCGGAGTCGGGATTCAGGCGAGGTCAGGATGGTCGAGCGCAGGCGGGGCCGTGTGGTGATCCGGTCTGCCCGGACGGGCCGGCCGTCGACGCGTGACCGTGTCCTCGATGCTGACGATGTCGTTCGTATCGATGCGCGGATTCCGGCGTATCTCGCCGAGCACCTGTACGACGCCGCCTATGAGTCAGGCCGGCCGGTCACAGCTGTGCTCGTGGATCTTCTGGCCAGCGCGATCGGGCGTGAGGACGAGGCCGCGATGGGCTGATGCGGTCGGCGCAGGGCGCCGAGAACGCGAAATGGGTCCGGGAGTTGGAGCTCCCGGACCCGATCGCCTCGCCACAGCGGACGTTGGCCTCCGCTGGAAGAATACCACCGCTCACGTTTGGGGTACTTCTGTGTCTTCAGCACATTCAGATTGCTCTTCCGGAACTGGACACGTCAACCGCGACGGCTCCCCCCAGCCCAAAGGTGCGACGGCGTCCTCTCCCGGCGGCGGAGCGAGCGGCGCGATGTGGCGCTTCCGTGTCGGTGCGGGGTTGGAGGTCGAGTGGGACTGGCAGGCCGGCGGCCCACCGGTTCGTAGCCTGATTCCTGCTCGCCGTCCTGCCGCGGACGCAATGTCGCGTCATGCACCGGTCCACATGTCTTGTCAGACCACGGGCACGTACATCGTGCTCGAGTCCGGCCTGGAGTACGAGCTCGCGCGCGAGCTCGACCGAGACCCGGACGTCGTGTGGATCGGAACGCAACCGGCCCTGCTCGTGTTCGCTGACGGGTCCCGCCACGTCCCCGACCTGTTGTCCGAGCACTCGGATGGGTGTGTCACGGTCTGGGACGCACGGCCCATGGAGCGGCGGGACGAGGACTTCGTGCGGATCACGGGGCTGACGGCGGCGGCGTGCGCGCAGGTGGGTTGGCACTACGCGCTGTACGACGCCGCGGTCACGGCGCGGCGGCTCAACCTGCTGTGGTTGGCCACCTACCGGCACCGCCCGGAGTGGCCGCACACGGCGGCGGTGGCCCGACTGCTGGCACACGTCGCACCGACGGCCACGGTGGACGACCTTCTCGCGCTCGATGAGGGCGACGGGCACCTCATCGCGGTGATGTGGCACCTGCTGTGGTCAGGCGAGCTCGTCGTCAACCTGGACGAGCCGATCCGGCCCGGAACCGTGGTGAGCCGCCGGTAGGGCCGCCGTGTATGAGAACAAGGTCGACGTCGTGGCTGGTGGCGCGCTCATGACCGAAGACGGCTACGCGGTCGTGTTGCACGTTGATCGTGCCGGGGTTGAGCTGCGCGACTCTCGGCACCGGGTGTCGTTTGTCGAGTGGCCCGACCTGGGCAGGCTTGCGCCGATCGAGGGAGGTGCACCAGCTGGTGTGGCGGCGTTGCGCAGCTTCGCCGAGGAGTGGAACCGGTTCAACGCGGAGACCGCTGCGGAGGCGATGTTCCGGTTAGGGATTGTCAACGAGACGCTCACCGCGTTCCGGTTCGGGCATCCCGAGCTGGCCCTACCGGGGGAGCCGAGCCCGCTGTTCGACCCGGCGCTAGAACCGTCGTTGGCGGAGCGGGCGAGGCGGATGGCTGAGCGTCTGAGTCATGAGGCTGCGACCTCGCGCAGCGGGACGAGCCGTGGCCCGTACTCGACCCGCACCGTGCAACTGTGGGTCGAGCGGTGGACGAAGGACGGCCTCCTGGGCCTTGTCGATGGGCGTCGCGCGAAGCGGTTCGAGCTGTTCGCCACGCTGCCGCTCAAGTTCCGGCAGGCCGCTCACAAGGAGGTGGCCGCGTTCGACGGCGACGTCTCGACGGTCAACCTGCGCGAGATCCAGCGGCGTATCAAGGTGCGCCTGAAGGACGACGGGTTCACGGGGAGCGTTCCGCAGCGGGCGGCGGGCCGATTCGTGGCCCACCTGATGAGAAGTCGTGGGACCACGACACGGGCGCAGAAGTCGAACAAGGCCCGTCAGGTCGCGGGGAGGGAGTCCTACGCGGCGCTGGTCCCTGGACAAGTCGTCGCGATTGACGTCACGAGGTCCGATGTCTTGGTGTGGTGCCCGGTGCGTGGTGGGGCGTGCTCGGTCGAGATCATTTCGGCGATGGACGTGGCGTCGCGCATGATCCTGGCGCTCAGGGTTGTGCCGCTCAGTGCGGACGCTCGCGACGCAGCCCTGCTCATGTACGACGTGATGCGCCCCTTCTCCCAGCTGGTCGAGGGCACGACGGTCTCGGACTGGGCGTGGGCGGGCGTGCCGCAGGAGATCGAGTTCTACTCCGACACCGCGGACGCCGATCCCGATTGTTCCGGCGTCGAGGTGGTCTGCCCGCGCTCATGCCGGAGGGTGCGCACCGCGCCCGGGCTGCAGGGTGAGCACACGATCCCGGGCGTGCGCCCGTCGGCCGTGCGCGCCGACCACGGGTCGATCTTCGTCTCGCAGGTGTTCCGCGAGCTGCTGGCGCGGTTCGGGACCGATCTGCCGTTGTCGCGAACGCGCAGGCCGATCGACAACGGCATCCTCGAGCGGTACCACGAGACACTCCAGCGGGGCTTGCAGCAGCTGCCGGGCTACAAGGGCCGCGACACCTCAGAGTGTGGCCGCACCGTGGGCCGGGACGGGTCCAAACGCGACGGGGCGCTGCTCACCGCACCCGAGCTCGAGCGCTTCCTGCGCCGCTGGATCGCGTTGGACTACCACCGCTCTCCGCACGATGGGTTGCACCTGTCCACCGGTGAACCGGTCGACCTGCGACCGATCGACATGTTCGACGCGCTGCTCTCGATCTCAGGTCGGCTTCATGTGCCGCAGCGGCCGGACCTGATCTACGACTTCTTGCCGGTGCGGTGGGGCACCGTCGGCTCGACCGGTGTCGAGCTGTCGGGCCTGACGTACGACAGCCCTGAGTTCGACGGGCTGCGCGCGGTGCCCGTGGGAACGTTCCGGGCGCAGGACGCTGCGATGCCGTTCCTGTACGACCCGCACGACGTCACCAGGATCTGGTTCCGGCACCCCGCGACCTCTGCGATCGTGCAGGTCCCTTGGCGCAAGGCCCACCTGACCAAGGCGCCCCTGACGGAGTCCCTCCTGCAGCACGTGCGCGGCGAGGTCCGGCGCCGGCAGCGAGGGCCACGCCTGCCGGTGACGGTCGCTGAGGACGAGATTATTGCCGAGCTCGGCAATCTCCTGGACGGCATCATCCCGAAGGACTGGCGCAAGCGGATCTCCGCTGCCCGGCAGCGGTACGACACTTCACGACGCGACCACACCGAGGCCGAGGTCGCGATGACTGTCGCGGAGATCGTCGCCGAACAGCGCAAGACCGAACCCGCGCCCGCGCCCGCACCGCACGGCGGCGACACGTTCTCTATCTGGGCGGACTCCTGGCCCTTCACCCCGCCGGAGCCTGACCGCGGAGACGGCGCATGAGCGCGCGCCGACCGGTCGAGACCGAGAGCGTGCTGAACGCTGCGACGTGGCACCGCGACGCACGAGCGGTACCGCCGACACCACCACCAGTGCACACCGTCCGGGACCTGAGGGCCATGTCGGACCGGGCCCTGACCCGGTACATCGCCGATCGCGACCAGTGGATCAAGGGGCTGGTGTTCCCGTGGGCTGCCGGCGCGGAGGCGATCGCGACGATCACGGACGTGATCGAGGAGAACAAGTACGGCCCGCCCGGCGCGAAGGAAGTAGTAGCGATCACGGCCCCGTTCACGGCCGGAAGTCGACCCTCGTGCGCGCCTGGGCAAACACCTACTACCGCCAACTGCTCGGCCCCGCGATCCATGACCCAGTCCAGCCCACCTGGAACCCGAGGCCGGGTGTCGAGGCACTCCATGCGCCGGTCGCGTGGATCGACCTCGGATCAGGGAGCAAGCAGCGCGCCCTGACCATGCAGATCCTCGACTACTTCGGGTACCCGACGGTCGGGCACATCCCGGATCTGACGGTCCGGTTCTCGCACGTCGTCGCGAACCATCAGGTGCGCCTCTTGATCGTTGACGACATCCACCTGCTGAAGGTCGACCAGCGCGACGCACGTCAGGTGCTTGACCACCTCAAGCACATCAACACAGTCCTCGGGCAGCAGGGTGGGTCCCTCGTCTTCGTCGGCGCGAGAGACAAGGACGAGGACCGCAGGAGTCTGGTGTTCACCGACCCCCAGCTCGCCGGTCGGCTGCAGGTCGTCGAACTCAACACGTTCGCTGTGGACACCCCCGCGCAGGTCGCGGACTGGCAGGCGTTCCTGCACGGCGCCGAGCGCCTGCTTCTGCCCTACCTGCCCGCCGCTGCACCAGGCCTCCTTGCGGGAAAGCACGCGCCCCGGATCTGGCGCCGCACCCAAGGCTTCATCAGTGACACAGCGAAGCTCCTCAAGCGGGCAGCGAACCGGGCAGCGGTCGACGGCTCGTGGACGATCTCCGCAGCGCACCTCGACGCGCCCCGCCTGTCGGCGCGGGCCACCCTGGCCGAGACCCACTTCCAGGGGCTACGCATGCCCGCCCCGGCAGACACCACCGCTGGAGCCCTGGCATGACCGGCCGCCTCCTGCCCGTTCGCCCCGAACCGGCACGTGGAGAGGACCTCTACTCGCTAGCGGAGCGCATCGCGTTGATGAACGGCCTGCATCCCGCCACCCTCGGCCTCACCCCCAACACCGTCGTCCGCCGCTCCGTGAAGCCGGAAGTGATCGACCGCCTCGCCGCCGCGAGCGGTCTGAGCCGCGCGGCCGCGAAGGCGATGACGATTGAGGTCTACCCGCGAGCCGTAGTGGGGCGACCGGGGAAACCACAGCCCAGGAGCTGGCGGCTGCCGAGCGTGCGGTGGACCTGCCCACGGTGCACCCCGAGAACGGGCATCTACCTGCGGGACTGGCAGCTCGCGCTGCATCCTCTCTGCGTCACCTGCCCGTCGCTCCTCGAACGGCCCGACGACCCATGGGCCGACGCGTTCCCACCCGACCGGCGGGCGGTGGCTACCCAGCGCCGCATCGCCGAGACCTTGGCCATGTCGCGCACGCGCCCGTGGCACGCACAGAAGCTCCGGCGGCTGTACACGCTCATCACGCTGGTCGCGTTTACGGCCGATGACGAGTGGCCTCTGTTGCTGGGGTGGGAGGCCGAGGTGCGTGAAGCGCTGACGGACCGATACCGCGACTGGACCCAGGAGCCTCCTGGTCAGCCCGCACACGCCGCTGTGTTGGTCCTGGAGTGCTCGCGCGCGCTGGAGGACCGTCAGCCGCGGCGCCGGCTGGTGCAGGAGGGGTGGGAGCGCCTGAGTGGCGACCCGGCGCTGGCCAGGTATGCGCAGCGGTTCGACTGGAACGGCCTGCTGCCCGACATCGACGCCGATGGCCCGAGCAGCGGCATCCCCGTGTGGGACGTCGATGCGTGGCGCCGGTACCGGGACCTGGCGCACGAGCTCGAGGACGTGCAGGAACGGACGGGGCTGCGCGCCGACCACGTTCCGGCTTGGGACCTGCGGCGAGGCGAGATGTTTGCCCCTTCCGAGGTGGACCGGGCGCAGCGCGTCGAGGTTGCCGTCACCACGCACATGCTCCTGGCCGGGCCGGTGCACAACGAGGACACCGAGCGCCGGTCCCGCATCGCACTCGGCGTGACCGGGTCGGGCTGGACGACACGCCGCCTCGCGTACGGGCGCGGCGTCGCCGCCCAGGCCGCGAACGAGATCCGGCAGCTCGTCGGGGTGCTCGTCGAGGACGGTCTCGTCGACTACGCCGAGCGGCGTCGTCACCTCGCAGAAGCGCCGCGTCTGGCTCGCCGCCTGCGAAGCCTCTTCCAGTCGTGGAACCCGGAAGCCTCGGTTCCGCTGGAGGCCGTCGAGACGTGGCTGTGGGTCGCGATGACACACAGCCCACCAGCAGAGGGCTTCCTCCTGGAACCCGCACTCGAACTTGATCGGCGGCTCGACCCCGAACGGCGGCTCATGCTTCACCAGGCTGTGGGGGAGTACCTCAAGGCGGTCACCCGGCCCGATCCGCTCGTCGCCGACCGCAGAGACGGCGCCGGCGACGTCGACGCCGCCTCCTGGGAGGTCGGCGCATGAGCGGGCTCCCGGTGCGGTCGCAGCCGGCCGCGGACCAGTGCGTCACGGACTGGCTCGAACACGTCGCGGAAGACAACGGCCTGCTTACCACCCAGCTCGAGTCCGCACTCCGGCGAGACGGCGGCACCACGCGCTTCCTCGCCGTGAAACCCGACCCACGAACCGTCACAACGATCACCAACCTGACCGGCGCCCCTCAGGCCAAGGTCACCGCGGGGACGCTTTCACGGTTCGACGGCACAGCCGTCGACCTGGACGGGCTCGACCCGCGACGTTGGTCATCCTGGCGGACTGTCGCCGGCCGCGGCTGGTTCCGGCTACGCGGCACGGCAGCATGCCCCGCCTGCCTCGCCGCGACCGGTCTCTGGCGCACCGCGTGGCGGCTGCCCACCGTGACCGTCTGTATCGAGCACTCCTGCTACCTGCTCGAGCCCTGCCCAGGCTGTGGACGACGGTTCGCCGATCATCCCCATGAGCCGCTGCGGCACGGGGCCGGGACCCGATGCCTCAACCCCATCGGTGAACGCGCGGTGTGCGACGTCGACGTCGCAACACTCGGCACGACGACGGCCGATGCCGACGACGTCACACGCCAGGAGCGGCACGACCTCGCCTGCACCGGGACGGCGGTCCTCACGCTGGGCGAGCTCTCGCCCGCCAAGGAGTACCTGGCCGACGTCCGCCACCTGGCCGTCCTGCTCCTGCACCTGGCAACTCAGTCCCACGACAACCGTCTCGCCTCCTGGGTGGACCCGATCCGGAAGGAAGCCCGGGAGACCGGGCGGGCGCGCTGGCACCTGTCACCACCGACCGACCCACTGGTGCGATCCGGTGTGCTGACCACCGCCGACCACATCCTCACCGCGCCGACCGTGCACGAGGCTGCGGACCTCCTGGCCCCATGGATCGAGACCGCACCCACCGGCACCGAGTCACGGCTGGCATGGCTCGCCGACCGCACCACCATGACCCCGGCCCTGACCCGCCTGACCATGGCCGCGCTCGCCCCGCACCAGCGCATCAGCACCCACCTACGCAGGACGAACACGTCGGGCGACCCGGCTCGGATCCCGCAGGTCGTCCCCGAACCGCTCTACCGCCGCCACGCCACGCACCTGTTCACCACCGACAAGGGCGAGACGAACCGACTGTTCCTCTCCATGTGCCTGGCCCGCCAGACCGGTGCGGCGACCTGGGCCGACGCTGCCGAGCTTCTCGGTCTCGACGGCGACCTCGGCACCAGAACCGCTCGCAGCGTCAGCGCCCGCAGCCGCCCCGACCCGCGACACCTGGCCACGGCAGTCGACATGATCCGCGCGAGCCTGACAGGCAGCTACCGGGAGCGGGAGCAGCAAGTTCGAGCCCTGACAGGAAGCGACGCCTGGTTCGAGAGGTGGGCCGACGAGCAGCGCCCCGGCACCCGCGCGACCTCCCATCCGTATGCGGTCACCTACCTGTGGTGCGTGCACGCCGGAGGGCTGTCGTCCTCGAGCCCGGCGTGGGCAACACCGCCACCCCGTCTGGTGCGCGTCGCATACCGGCAGTTCGCGGCGTCGCTGCGCCCACCTGCGGCCGCGGCTCTCCTCGCCCTAATGCGGTCTCGGTCCGGGGGAGGTGCCGCGTGAACGGCCAAGCTCCGATAGCGGTGGGCGGCTCCCGGTACACGGACGCGTCAGCCGTGCGCACAAGCGCCGAGGAGCTCCTCGGCCGGCGGCGCGCTCCGCTGCCGGGCTGGAAGGACGACGCCGCGTGCGTCGGCGACGAACGCTTCTACGACCGCGACGCCGTCACGGCCGCCACCATCGCCCACCAGCGCCGGGTCTGCGCCGCATGCCCGGTCACAGCCGACTGCCTCATCGACGCACTCGCCCACGAGCGTGTCGAACCCGGCTGGCAAGTCAGCACCCGTGGAGGTCTTCTCGCCCGTGAACGCCGCCACCTCACCAAGCGCACACGCACGGAGAAGCCATGACCAGCTACGTCGAGATCGCCAACCTCGGCCACGTTGCTCAGGAAGCCGTCCACGAGCTGAGGGTCCACGGCGGACAAGTCCCGATCACACGCCTCGGCCGGCCCACCGGTGCTCATATGGTCGTCGCGGAGCCAGACGCGTCGGTGACGCTGCCGGACGCGATCGAGGAGGCTCGCCGGCTGCTCGCCGCGTTCGACGACGTCCGACCCGACGACATGGCCGACGCCTTCCACATCCACGCTTACAACGAGCTAACGATCGTGCTGCGCGACCTATTGGACGCTCTGGGTGCACGATGAAGGACGAACACTAGGTCCGGGCTGACACAGAAGCGCCCCCCAGCGCTGAGCGCGAGAGCGCGCTTGTCCCAGAAGCACACGGTCCCACTTCCGACCGCCGGCCTACCGATGTGCCCCCGTCGTTATCGGGCACTCGGCGCACCCGCTCGTCACGCCGCCGTTCCCCGTGAAGAGCGCGCGTACGCACGGCGTCGTGAAAAGACACAGGCCGCCCCGCGTCCGTGACCCGGAGAACGTCGTGGCACGTGCGTTAGCCGCACCACTTGTCGACCGGCACGGCGCCGACGGCTCGTTGAACTGCCGCGACTACGCGGAGGCCCTGGCTTCGACGTCCGCGCCGTGGCCGAGGATCCCGGCCTCCAGCAGGCGCGTTGTCAGCACACGCGAGAGTGCCGGAGGCACGGCGTTACCGATGATCACGGAGAGTTGTGTTCGCGTAATGGTCGCGTCGAACTGGAAGTAGTCGGGGAACCCTTGGATGCGGGCCGCCTCGTGGGGCGTCAACGTTCGCGGCTGCGAGGGATGCCCGTAACGGCCCTGCCCCATACTTCCGAAGCCACTCGTGATGGTCTGCGCGGGCTGAGTCCAGGTAAGGCGGCCGTACATCGACACGTACGAGTGGTCACCGCGGTGGCAGTTGGGGCGCCGGTCGTTCGGCAGGTTCACTTCGTTATGGTCGATGAGCCACTGGATCCGCGCCTGGTTCTCTGGGCTCATCTTCGATGACGTGTCGAACCATCGCTCCGAGCGCACATTCTCCAGGTCACCAATAGCCCATCGGAGGTCGCGCGCCGGCTGGGGTGTGAACTCCAGGAGATCGGCGACCGACAGGCCGGCGGCCATGGCATCGGACCGCACCGCAAGCAGGATGTGGCGCCGGCGTGTCTGCGGGATTCCGAGTCGTACCAGTTCGACCCGAATAGCGGCGACGTGGTAGCCCAACGCCTCCAAATGGGTTCGCGTTCGCTCGACCACCTGCTGGCTGTCGTGCACGACCGCGGGTACGTTCTCGACCACCAACACCCGAGGCCGCAGGACTTCTGCCGCCCGTGCCATTCGCAGATACAGCCGGTTCTTCGGGTCGTCCCTGCGTGTGTGGTTGTTGAGGTTCGAGTGTCCCTGACATGGCGGGCCTCCGATGAGCAGGTCGACGTCCCCGACCTGCTCGCGCGTCTTCGTTTCCGCGATCGTGAGCGGGGCAGCAAGGGCGCCGTCGAAGTAGCTCTCAACCGATGCGACCTGAACGTTCGCCTTCGGGAAGTTCTCCTTGAAGACCGTCACTGGGGCCGGCTCGAAGTCCACGGCCAGAGGCACCTTGAGGGCAAGACCACGGTCCTGCGCCGCCTGAGCCGCCCCAAGTGTCAGACCTCCGCACCCCGCGAAGAGGTCTACGACGACCAAGTCTTGGTCGCCCTGCTCGAACGCAGGTCGACGTCGACTGCGAAGGGGGTGCTTGCTGGCCATCCATGCCCTTCCGCAGGCTCCGTGCTTGGTCCGTTCGAACGGCTAGCCTACTCGAGATGCGCCACGACCTGTGCTAAGGCAGCACCGGGCGAAGAGACCTCATCCGACGCGTAGCCGATCGTTCCCGCCGCCGCCGACAACCGGACACTTGCGCCGCAGCGGGTGACAAATCGCCAGGATCGGCACAGCGTCGACGGTGAGGCCCACGTGCGGCTATACGATCGCGACGACGACGTTCGACGCGAAGGAAGACTCGCTCATGGCGCTTGAGGTGAACGGCCACGTTGGGCGCTTGCACCGGTACCAGCCCTTCGACGCGGACAGCGCCGACCTCGTGTTCGAGCGACAGACTGACCACAGCCAGCCGACCTTTCGCGTCGTGACTCGTGACTACCTGCTGTCCGTGGTGGAGCTACCTGGAACGCGCACTATCGTCCTGACCGGCGACGCAGGGCACGGCAAGACCAGTCTCTGTGCCAGCCTCCTTGAGGATCTCGGCGCGAGCAAGGAAGATGCCGCGCGGCAGATCGAGCGAGCCGGCAAGCACGGTCTCGAGCCGGTCGGTACGACGGCCGCTGGACGCCCCATCTACATGCTCAAGGATCTCAGCGACTTCTCCGCGAGCGTCGGGGCTCAGCGACTCATCGATCTTCTGAATCCGCCGGACAACGGCGTCGCGATCATCTGTGCGAACGAGGGCCAGCTCCGGAACTGCGTCTCCGACGACAGAACTGGCCGCGCACAGGTGGTGGTCGACACCCTTGGTTCGGGCATCGCGCTCGGGACAGTCGCGAACAGCGATGGATCGGTCGTCGTCATCAACCTGAACTACCAGTCGGTGGCGTCCGACGCCCGGAACGACGGCCTCGTCGACTGGGCAATGCGGAGCTGGTCGGCCGACAAGCGCTCGTGGCAGATCTGCAAGCGCTGCGACGCGCGAGATGTCTGCCCAATCTTCGCGAACCACGACGCGCTTGCCGATGGCGCCAGCGGCCCGCTGCGGCGTCGCGCGGTCCGTGACGTGTTCAGCGCCGCAGAGCGAACCGGCGCGATTGTCACGGCGCGTCAGGCGCTATCGGTACTCGCCTTCGCGATCACCGGCGGGCTCACATGCCAGGACGTCCACCGTCGATACCGCAACGCGCGCACGGACGACTCCTGGCAGTACCCCTACCAGTATCACCAGGCACTCTTCGGAGACCGACTCTCCCCGCAGCAACGTCAACAGGTACCCGCGATCGCGGCACTCCGACGCCTGGATCCGGGGAAGGTCTCACGTCGCCAGGTCGACGACATGCTCGAACCTGAGGGAGCCAAGGTCGCATTCCGCCCTCCGATGCCGGGCTCCAGCGGGCGGCCTGTGCGGACGGCTCAAGATGCGCAGCGGGAGGCGAGCGCGCTGCGTGACCTGTACACCTTCCTGCGGAGGGCGGACTTCTTCAGCGGCGATGCGTCGGATCGGTTCGCCCGACTTGGGCTCAGTGCTGGTGACGAGTTCGTCAAGATCACGGGAAGCGCCTCCGAGTCCAGCAAGACTGCCGTTCGCGATGTCGTCCTGAAAGGGCTCGAGGCCGTTCAGGGCATCCATCGAACGGGCAACAACCCCGACTTCCTTGTGCTCGATCCCGCGTTCTTCTCCCACCGCACTCGCGCCGCCGTCGTGTCGCGGACCGTCACCAACCGGAACGTCCAGATCGTCGACCAGGTGAGCCACTGGCGCAGCGAAACCGATCCGGGAGCGTCAGGTCCGGTGCTGCACGAGGCGGTCGAGTGGCTCAACCGGGCGATCTTCGTGCGGATTCCGGCCCCCCTGGGCCGCGCGCCGATCGCCGTGGAAGTCGATCTCCTGCGGTTCGAGCTGCTCAACCGGTGGGCGGCGGGCCTGCGGAGCGGCACTCAGCACGAGGCGGAAATCCGTGGGCTAACCAGCACTCTGGCAGCGCTTGCGGAAGCAGCGAGCGAACGGGAGGTCATTCAGGTGTTGGTCGGCGGTGTGCCGCGAAAGCTCACGATCGACGTTGGTGACCAGATCAGATCGGTTCGAGCCTGATGGCGGACAGGTCGAAAGCCGAGGTCGTCCTCGACCTGTTCGGGGTGAACATCGAGCAGCAGGGACGTGGGTTCTACGTGTCGCTTGAGCTCCTCGCGATCGCTCGAGGTGTCTACGAAGAGGCTCGGTGGGAGCTCCTAGATCCAGGGGTCGATGTCGTCTCATACCGGCGGTCATCTCATGACTTCGCGCGCCGAGTCGCCGCTGGCGCTGCGATTGACCCCGACACCCTTCATGCCGCCGTCGACGACGACGAAGAGACGCTCGCGACTCTTCAGGCACTCACCTCATCTCTGCTGGTGCAGGTCCCCGGGCGCCGGAAGTCTCCGAGCTGGTACAACTCGCATCTGTACCCCTTCGTCGGCGAACTCATCCATTACGACGCCGTCGAGAGGCGGAAGGCAGGGCTGCCGCGTGGGACGAAGGTGCCGCACATCGAGCGCTACGTCCTGCGTGGCGGTGGTGGGTGGGCGTACCGCGTACTCCGCACTGACCCGGACGGAGCACGACGTGCCGGCACGCGTGAAGGTCTGCTTCAGCTAGTCCGCGACGGCGAGACGTCCCTGGGTGAGATCGCGCGCGCGCTGCGGGCCCACGACGAGGACACCGAGGATGAGGCCTTCCCGGACAAGGCAGAGGCGGAGATCAACGCCTTCGGTGACCTGAGCCCGTGGCCCGAATACCTGAGGCGTGGCGTGAACTCCATCGTTTCGCGCACCCAGGTCCCGAGGGCGAAGCGGATCGAGAGCCTGATGCACTGGACTCCCTACTGTCTCGCCCGCCATCAACTCCATCTCGCGCGTACGTCCCTGGCCATGTCATCTGAGACGGTCTTCGTCGACATGCTGAAGGAAGCCTCGCCGTTGCGGCGACTGTCGCAGGACGGTCTCGATGGGTTCCGGAAGAACATCGTGAACGCGATCATCGCCCGCGCAACCACTCTTCACAGCAACGCGGTGGCGAGCGGCAACGACGAGTTGGCACGACGGTACGTCCGGCACATGACCCAGAGCAAAGGGGGGACGGGATCCCCCGTGGCGTTCTTCTCCGAGTCACTAGCAGCTGTCGGCGCGCTCAACGCGACGACCGGGCGGCGGCATTTCACGATGAAGCCCCCGATGCTGGAGGCAATGGTCTGCGCATCTCTCGCACCGGGGCAGGAGGAGGAGCTGTACGCCTTCTGCTCCCGACTCTTCGACGACTACCGCGTCATCGTCGATGACCGAACGGCTGGAGAGCACGACCTGACCGTGGACGTCGACGCGTCGATCCTTGCCCGGAACCTGGACGCCTTCCGCTCGCGTCTGGCGGCAACGGGGCTGCTCACCCAGTACTCGGACGCCACGAGCATTGTGCGAGGAGAACCCCGGTGACTGACAGAGCAGACTCGACCCTCGGGCGCGTGGTCGCCCGCGTGGCATTGGACTCCGTGACTCGAGGCTCGGACGGAACTCGCGCAGCGCTGCGGGTGGCAGCCTTTGAGAAGCCGATCGTGGAGTCCGCGCTGCGCGAGGTCGCACAGAGACTCACTGATGGGTCAGCAACAGACGTGATCGTGAAGGTTGGTACGACCACTGCTATCGATGGAGTGCCCCCCGACTTCCTGCTGGCCGAAGGCGAGCAACTCACAGCTTGGCGGAACGTCCCCGGGTCGGGAGCGTCGGTCCTGCTCTTCGACTGGGGGCAGCCACCGGACGCTCAAGGACTCTCGGCGGTCAACCGCCTCGACGGCGCCGTGCTTCTCACCGGGCAGGATGAGGAGGCCCGATTCGGCCTGCTCGCCCTTGAGGCGTGGCTCGCCGCGGGGGGCGAGGGCAGAGTTCCTCCCGCTCTCGTGGCGTACCAACGGCACATCTGGCGCGCGGTGTCGGACTCGGAGGAGGAGAGCCGTTCGCTCCGACGACTGGCTCGATATCTCGTGGAGTCCGCAGGGAAGGTGGCAGCCTCCACCGTCCACACCGACGAGGTGATTCAAGAGGCCGCGTCGAGCGCCTTGCCCAGCCTCGGCCTGTTCCCCGACAGCGGCCTCTTCGCATCCGAAAGCGCGGTGGAGGCGCGCATCAAGAAGAACGTGCGCGTCGCGGGGCTCAAGCAGCCGAACGGTGCACTACTTGCTGAGGAAGACCTGCTTGCACGCATCGATGCAGCGGAGCTGACCGCGGTGTCGCTCGAACGCGTCGCGCTCTCGAGCGACAGCGCGAAGACACACATGCGAAACCTCGTGATGGAGGTAGGCGAGAGGTCCGAGGACGCTCGCCGAGCGCTGGACCTTCCGCTCTGGCTCGAGATTTTCGAGAAGCGTACGACCAAGGTCGGCCTCGGGCGCCAGATCCGCGACATTGTTGAGCGAGTCGCCCCTGCTCGACTGGAGGAGTTCGACGCGCTCCTGGTCGAAGACGGGTTGGACCACAGTGATCAGGAGGCCGCCGAACGCTTCTTGTTCGCAGAGCCGCCCACGGATGCCGAGACCCTCGCCGACCTGTTGCCTAAGGTTCTTCGTCGACGGGTGGAGAAGATCGCGTTCCCCGACTCGCAGGTCGTTCTCGACCCCCTCCGCGCGCTTCTACGGGAACTCACCTACTTCGATGACGAAGAGGAAGGGACGGTCAACGTCCGTGTCGAGGGCACGCTTGAGAACGGGGCATGGACCCGATGGCTGTTTGCCTTCCTGTACGGGAGGTCCCTCAAGCAAGTCCAGGCCTCCGCGGGACTCCGACTCGGGCTTGAGGTGGAAGCCAGCCTCCTCGCCTGCGATGCGCCAGAGTTGCCTGATGATGACGAGCCGTTTGACGCCTCGGACGCGTGGGCTCCCATCCGCGTCGTCGTCGAGATGCAAGGAGGAGCTCAGCGACGCTTCCGATGGGATCCGTTCGCCACGCCGGGCCAGATCGCAGTCGCGGCCCTCCTCTGCGGCTTTGAGACCTCGCCCGGAGAGGTACACGAAGGCAGCTTCGATGGGTTCCTGGAGCGTTTCAGCGACCCACGGGACTGGCAAAGACGGGGCGCCGAGCAGCCAAACGGACAGTTCGGTGCAGAACTTTTCACCCTGAGAAGGAAGCACTTCGAGCGGTTCACTGAGGGTGTCGACGCTGAACTGATCCGCGCGTACCTCGATGAGTGGGAGCAAATCGTCAACCGCGCACGAGCGAGCCTGGTGCCCGCGAATGCTCCCGATCCCGATCTCGCCGATGTCGTTCTCAGCGACGTCATCCGGCTCTCGGACGGCCGCCTGATGATGCTCGCGAGCCACCCGCTCCGCCTGCGCTGGCTCGCCAGGCATTACGCCGAGGTGACTGCGTGGATCGCGAAAGCCCTGAACGAATGCCTCAAACTCAACTCGGAGAACAGTGACTTGTTCTTCGACACCCTTGAGCGCGTGTCACCCCACGGGACGCCGGCGATGATCGTCGGGCCGAACCAGACCGTGGCCATCCCGATGCGGGAGTCCGCTGGGCATGAAGAGTACGCACCCGTCAGGCAGGGCGGCAATGAGTCGCGTGACTGGCTCGCGGCAGTCGATGAGACGGCCATCGAAGAGATGGTTCGCGTCATTACCGACTACCTGGTGACTTACCCGCACAAGATGGACGGGCTCGCCGTGCTGCTCTTGGATCGCAACGGCGACCCCGTTCTGCCCGTGAGGGTCGCGAAGCGCATGCGCGCCAAGAACCCCAAACTCCGGTTGGACCTGGTCGTCCTTGCTCCGCGCGAGACGCACCACGGGATCATCCAGGCGTTCGACTTCGAGTTCGCCGACTCCGATGTGGCAGAAGAACGCTTCCTCCCAGATGTTCAACTCGTCCTCAAGCCGTGGAACTCCGACAGGGACGTCGACTTCTCAGGGCTTGAAGACTCGATCGACATCGCCCTCGCGCCAGCGCTCTTCGGCACACAAACAAGCCTCAACGCAAGCACCCGTGACCCGTCGGCAACGCTGGCTGGACGCTACGACCCCTGGACCCACCCTGCCGCGCACAACCTGGCCGAGTCGAGCGAGAACGTCGTTCGTGAGTTGCTGCCCAGTTCGCCGGACGAAGTCCTCGAGACGTGGTCGACCCTGTGCGTCCGCTACGACCGTCGCTCGGCGGTCGCGCGTGAGGCGGAAGGCAACACCGACTACTTCGAGATGCAGATCCAGTTCGATCAGCATCAGGACCTCTTCGTGGCGCTTCACCGAGTCGCTCACTGGGTCGTGACGCTCGACGCGTTCATCGGGCGAGACCAGATCGACCACTTGCGGGACCGACCAGACGTCATTCTGGTGAAGCCGGGGGTAGGTAAGAACGAGGCCTATACGCTGATCGTGAGTTCCCAGACGGGCCGCCAGCTGGTCGTGAGACGCCTCCGGCGGAGGCTCATCGACATCGGCGTGGTGGAGCCTGACGAGGCCGAAGCGACCGCCTCCAGGTTCTACTCCGTTGGCCGGAATGTCGTCCCAGGTGCGGTACTCCGCTCACTTGGCATCGGTACGACAATCAACGAGATCGTCGGCCTGGTCGCGACCCGCTATGTCATCGCACAGCATGTACCGGTCCCACATGATCAGAGCTGCCTCGTAGTCTGGCTCAGTTTCGACGAGCAGCAGCGTTGGTTCGGTCGTGGAGCGAAGACGAGGGCAGACCTTGGCCGGTTTGCGCTCACGCTCGTCGAGGACGGAAGCGTGAAGCTCGACATTCTTGTTGCCGAGTCGAAGTTTCGACAGGCATACGACCATGGATCTGCGGAGGAGCAACTGAACCGCACCACGGACCTGTGTCGGGTTGCGTTCGCGTCGGGTGAGGACGCGACCGACGATCACAAGTTCTGGCTCCAGGAGCTTGCGTCGGCCATCGAGCAGACCAGCCAGGAGGCGCTTCCCGGGTCGGAACTGCCGTCCAGAAAGCATGTCGGTCCGGTGCGCCCGGACCTGGTCGAACGCGTCATCGAGGAGCTTCGCTCCGGAAACGTGGTGCTCAACTCGGTCAAGGGTGTGGCCGTGGCAATCGCGGCAGGTCAGGAAGACCCGGCACCCGGTCCACGTGCTCTTGGCAGCCACACGCTTGTACGTCTGAATCGCCCCGAGCTTCAGAGGGTTATCGCGCTGCTCCGCGCTCAGACCGACCCCGCTCTCATACCGGACACGGACGTCATCGAGACCGAAGTCCCCCAGTCACGTGCGTTGACTAGCACCATCGACGCCCAGCTCGACACGGAGGGCACCCTGCCCTCCGCTCGTGAGGTCAACGTCCCTGGCGAGCGACCCGACGAGGGTGGTAACAGTGCGCCTCGCGTCGAAGATGAGTCAGGGGAACTGTCGTCGTCCCAAGAAGGGCTCGGCAGCGATGAGCTCCGGCACCGGTACAACGAGGTTCTCAGCGTCTTTTCGCTCCACAACGTCCAAGTTGGACCGCCGGAGGCCGGGGACGCCTGGCAGGAGGGACCAGGTTTCTACGTACTGCGGTTCGTCCCGCGACCAGGTGTCACCGTGGACAAGGTGGTCAACCGTCGCGAGGAGATCTTCCTGGCGCTGGGACTGCCCGCCGGGTACAGCATCCGCACACGCAGCGATCGCGGTGCCGTCGTCTTCGAGATCCCGAAGGTCGAGGGCGAGAAGTATGGCGTGCCCGCTAAGGCACTGTGGCAAATGTGCCCCGTCAACGGGAGCGACCTCATCGCGCCAGTCGGCGCCGACATCGCCGGGACGCCCGTCGAGATCCACTTCTCCTCACCCGACTCGCCTCACCTGCTTGTTGCCGGCACGACTGGTTCCGGCAAGTCCGTCGCCCTCGACACCATCCTGAAGGGTCTGCTCCGCTACGACGCCAGCTCCGTGAGGCTCCGGCTCGTAGACCCGAAGGGCACTGAGCTCGTTGACTTCGAGGACGACCCGCACGTCGACGGCTCGATCGGAATGGACGCGGACGACGCCATCGAGATCCTCGAGGCCGCTGTTCAAGAGATGGAGGACCGCTACCGTGCGATGAAGGCAGTCCGGGCACGCAAGCTGGTCGAGTACAACTCGCGCGTTGACGCCGGAGAGAGGAAGCCGTGGATCGTCATCGTCCTCGATGAGTACGCCGATCTGACCAGCGATCCCGACGACAAGCGTGCGATCGAGGACCTGCTCCGCCGGCTGACCCAGAAGGCCCGTGCGGCAGGCATCCACGTGATCGCGGCAACCCAGCGCCCGAGTGCGGATGTCATCTCCACGACGATCAGGTCCAACTTCCCGGCGCAGCTCGCGCTGCGGGTCAAGACGGCGACAGACAGCCGGATCGTCCTCGACGAGACCGGGGCCGAGTCCCTTGCGGGGCGCGGTGACGCCTTGCTTCACACCGCGCAGGGCACGGTCAGAATCCAGGTGGCCTACGACAACTCGTAATCCTGCGGAGGAGACCAGTGCCGTCGAGAAGGCAGGCTCGACCGCATCGTCGCTGGCCGCGCGTCGCCGCATGCAAGCGAATCGGCGACGAGACACCGCGCCAGAACTGGCGCTCCGGCGAGCCGCGCATGCGCGGGGGCTCCGCTACCGCGTGGACGCTCGACCCATTCGTGACCTGAACCGGAGAGCCGACATGAATCGCCCTGGGTCTGATGGAGGCTCTGGTCATTTGGTTCCGATCAGGGCTTCGTGGCCCTGCTGCTTAGCGTAG